>JAQZDD010000004.1 GCA_028751055.1 Euryarchaeota archaeon Ods04
CCGTACTCGGTGTCGTTTGCTATCTCGATAGCCTCGTCGTCGTCCGAGAACGGTATGATGGGCGCGACCGGACCGAAGTGTTCGTTGCACGACGCCGACATATCGTTCGTGGCGTCCGACAGGACGGTCGGTTCGAGGAAGAGACCGTCAGCCTCACCGCCCGTTTCGAGTGTCGCACCTGCGTCGACGCTTTCCTCTATGAACCTGAGAATCTGGTCTCTCTGCGACTCGTTGATGAGTGGACCGATGATGTTCTGCGACTCCTGCGGGTCGCCGACGCCTAACTCCTCTGTGCGCTCGACGAACTGTTCGACGTAGTCGTCGTAGATGTCTTCGTGGACGATATGTCGGTTTATCGAGATGCAGACCTGTCCTTGGTGCAGGAACGTGCCGAACAGACCTGCTGTGACAGCCTCGTCAACGTCCACATCGTCGGTGACGACGTACGGCGAGTTGCCACCGAGTTCCAAGGCGACCTCGGCGACGTTGTCGCCCGCGAGGCGTCCGACACGTTTGCCTACGCCCGTCGAACCCGTGAAGTTGACCGACTGGGCGCGCGGGTCGCTCACGACGGCGTCGCCTATCTCGGAGCCGCGTCCCGTGACGACGTTTAGGAGTCCTTCGGGAACGCCCGCCTCCTCGAAGACGCGCGCTATCGCAAGACCGCCCGTGATGGGCGTCTCCGTAGCCGGCTTGAGGACGACGCTGTTACCCATGACGAGAGCGGGCGCGATTGCGCGCATCGCCATGTACAACGGGAAGTTCCACGGCGTCACCGTCGAGATTACGCCGACGGGTTCGCGGACGACGCGGTTCGACTTGCCGTCGAAGCCCGACTCGTGCTCGCTTTCGATGTCGTCGAAATCCGCCATCCATGCCATGATTTCGCGCGCGTAGTTGAACTCGCCCATCTGTTTCGCCATCGAACTCCCCGACTCGGCAGCGAGAAGCTGCTGTATCTCGCCCATACGGCTCATCAACTGACTCTGCGCGTCGCTGAGTATCTCCTGCCTCTCCTCGTGCGGGCGCGCGCCCCATTCTTCCTGAGCCTCCTCCGCGGCGTCGAAGGCGTCCTCCACGTCGTCTTCGCTACACGCCGGAACCTGTGCGATGACCTCCTGTGTCGACGGGTTCTGAACGTCGATGCTGCCGGAGCCTTCGGGTTTGTACCACTCTCCGCCTACGTATATCTGGTTCCAGTTCGCTTCTATCGAAAACGGTTCTTCTTGTACTGCCATATGCTAGTGTATGACAGGCAGGGCTAATATACCTTCTGCCGAGCGTCAGTATGCAGCTAACGACAGTTTCTGGAGGAACCTCGTGCTACCACACGGTTCGTGCTAACGACAGTTCTTTTGGTGCGCGACGCGTTTCGCAGCCATGGGTGTAGACTTAGGCGATATCGTCGTCGCTCACGAGACGCCGCTCGACGAGATAGGCGGACGTGTCGGCGTCGACGCGTACAACGCTATCTACGGCTTCTTGGCGAACATACGCCAGCGCGACGGTACGCCGCTCAAGGACTCGAAAGGACGCGTCACGTCGCATCTCAGCGGTCTTCTTTACCGAACGGCGAACCTGTACGAGGCGGGAATCAAGCCGTGCTACGTCTTCGACGGTGAACCCCCCGACCTAAAGACCAAGACTGTCGAAGAGCGCAGGGAACGCAGAGACGAAGCTGAGGAGGCGTACGAGGAGGCGGCGAGACGTGGCGACGAGGCGGCGATGCTCAAACACGCACAGCAGGCGACGCGTCTCGAACCGCCGCAGGTCGAGACGAGCGTCGCACTCTTAGACGCGCTCAACGTTCCGTGGGTGGAGGCACCGTCCGAAGGAGAGGCGCAGGCGGTCCGTATGTGCGAGGACGGCGCGCTCGACTCGGTGGGGTCGCAGGACTACGACGCTCTCCTGTTCGGCGCGCCGGTTCTCGTCCGTAACCTCACGATACGAGGCAGGGGTGGACGCGAACTCACGCCCGAGCGCGTCGTTTTGGAAGAGACGCTCGAACATCTCGGACTCACACGCGAGGAACTCGTTGAACTGGCTGTCTTGGTCGGCACCGACTACAACGAAGGCATACACGGATACGGTCCCAAGACCGCGCTCGAAACCGTGTGCGCCGGCGAGTTCGACGAGACGGTTGAGGAGCACGCCGACGAGTTCGAGGTCGACGTTCAGGAGGTGAAGAAGCTGTTTCTGGAACCCGAGACGACCGACGACTACGCCGTCGAATGGGAGACACCCGACTCCGACGCCGTCACCGCGCTACTCTGCGACGAACACGACTTCTCACGCGACCGCGTCGCCGACGCCGTCGAACGTATCGAGAACGCGACGACGCAGAGTTCGCTCGACAGGTGGTCTTAGCGCGGCGTGTAATTACTGTAATTATCCAGAAAAGAAGCGCAAGCCTTAAAATTGACGTACCTATCTTTCCGTTTGGTTGAATGTCTGTAACAGCTACCCTATACGCTGCCGCGGCTGCAGGTGCGGCGATAGGTCTCCGACACTCTTTCGAACCCGACCACTTCGCAGCCATAGCGACACTCGTCGACGACGACCGTGCCGAGACGCGCAAGGCGGGATACGTCGGCGCATGGTGGGGTGCGGGACACTCCGCTCCTATCGTCCTAGGCGCGCTACTCCTCGTCGCTCTTGGCGTGCGTATACCGCAGACGACGGAGGTTTTCTTTGAGGTTATAGCGGGCTTGATACTCGTCGCGCTCGGCGTACGGACGCTTCTCGATATCGGAGGGTACGTGAGGCATTCTCATTCACACGGCTCACAGTCACATTCGCACGCACACGACGATGGGGAGCACGACCACAGCCACGACGGCGAAGGGCACGGACATCTCAAGATAGGCTCGTTGCTCCTTGGCGGCAAGCACTCCCACTACAAGGAGGAGTCGTTCGTTGTCGGCGTCTTGCACGGATTCGCAGGAACCGGGATACTCGTCGTTCTCGTGACCGCCGCCGCGCCCACGGCACAGGTCGCTCTCGGCTTCGTCGGCGCGTTCGCCGCTGTCACCGTCGTCTCGATGGCTGTCATCGCGGTCGTATGGGGACGCCTCATCTCGTTCGAGAAGGCGGGAGAACGTCTACGTCTCTTCGGCGGCGTTCTTGCCGTCGGCGTCGGTCTGCTCCTCGTTGCGACGGGCGCGGGTCTCGCCGACGTGCAGACACACACGCACGGCGACGTAGCCATCGTGGACCACGAACTCGACGTTGCTGAGTTCGAGGCACTGAACGACGAGGGAGAAGTCGTAGCGGACGCGCACGCAGGGCACTGGCACGGCTCCCTACCCGACATCGAGAGAGACGGCTACGTCGCGGTCGGCGCGCGTGTCGAGGTCTCCGACGGCGGGACGTTTGTCGTGGGCAAAGAGGCGGGTGAAGGCGGCGCGTACAGGCTCGAAGGCTCCGTCTTCGAGGACGCGCCCGAACTCGTCGAGACTGAGAGCCACGGCGACCAAGTGCGTCTCCACGGCGAGGAGGAGGGACTGACAGAGGTCTTCTTCGAGGTCACAGACACGGAGGGCGACGTTGTCTACGAGTCGCCGCCGGTCACGGTTCAGGTAACAGAATGACAATGAAAACGAGAAAGAAACGGAGACACGCATGAAACCAGGTGAAACGAGAACAGCAGAAGAGGACGTAACGATAAACCAAGGACGCGGTACGACGACGGTAGAGGTCAGCAACACGGGCGACCGTCCCGTACAGGTAGGCTCCCACTTCCATTTCTTCGAGGCGAACCGCGCGCTTGCCTTCGACCGCGCTGCGGCGTACGGAACGCGTCTCGACATTCCTGCGGGCACGGCGGTCCGTTTCGAACCCGGCGACACGAAGCAGGTTACGCTCGTCGAGTACGGCGGCGAGAGACGCGTAGTCGGCTTCAACGGTCTGGTTGACGGCGACACCGACACGACAGAGGGGCGTGACGAGGCGGTTGAACTCGCACGCGAGAGAGACTTCTCGTTTAGTGACGCCGACGATGACACCGACGCCGACGACGAGGAGGTAGACGGATGAAGGACGTACCCCGCGAGACGTACACCGACCTCTACGGACCCACGACGGGCGACAAACTGAGACTCGGAGACACGTCTCTTTTCGCCGAGGTGGAACAAGACCTGACAACGTACGGCGACGAGGCGGTCTTCGGCGGCGGCAAGACGCTCCGTGACGGCATGGGGATGGCACCCGGCGTGACGAACGACGAGGGTGCGCTCGACTTAGTCGTCACCAATGCTGTCGTCATCGACCCTGTCCACGGTATCGTGAAGGCGGATATCGGCGTCAAGGACGGTCTCATTGTCGGTGTCGGTAAGGCGGGCAACCCCGACACGATGGACGGCGTGCATCCCGACATGGTCGTCGGCGCGGGCACCGAAGCCGTCTCCGCACAGGGCATGATAGCGACGCCGGGCGCGATAGACGCACACGTCCATTTCAACAGCCCCGGACTCTACGAGCACGCCCTCGCTTCGGGTGTCACCACGATGCTCGGCGGAGGATACGGCGGCGGCGCGACGACCGTAACGCCGGGAAAGACAAACATACGCAACATGCTACAGGCGGCGGAGGAGTACCCCGTCAACGTCGGATTCCTTGGCAAGGGCAGCAGCAGCGAGCGCGCCTCGCTCGACGAGCAGATACTCGCGGGTGCCTGCGGTCTCAAGCTACACGAGGACTGGGGTTCGACGCCGCGCGCGATAGACGAGGCTCTGACGGTTGCCGACGACCACGACGTGCAGGTCTGCCTCCACTCCGACACTCTCAACGAGTCGGGCTTCGTCGAGGACACACGCGCCGCGATAGACGGACGCACCATCCATCTCTACCATATCGAGGGCGCGGGCGGAGGGCACGCACCCGACATACTCGAACTCGTCGGCGAACCCAACGCTCTCACGTCGTCGACCAACCCGTCGAACCCGTACACGACGAACACGTTCGACGAACACTTAGACATGGTGATGGTCTGTCACCATCTCGACCCCGAGATACCCGAGGACGTGGCGTTCGCCGAGTCCCGAATAAGGGCGGAGACGATAGCCGCCGAGGATGTCCTGCATGACATGGGTGCGATAGGGATGCTCAGCACCGACTCACAGGCGATGGGGCGTATGGCTGAACTTCCTTGTCGTACATGGCAGGTCGCCCATCACATGAAGCAGGAGCGCGGACGCCTCACGGACGCCGACAACGACAACGCGCGCGTTGAGCGGTACGTCTCGAAGTACACGCTCGCGCCCGCGGTTGCGTCGGGCATAGACGGCTACGTGGGTTCGCTTGAGGCAGGAAAGATGGCGGATATCGCGCTCTGGGACCCTGCCTTCTTCGGAATCAAGCCCGAACTCGTACTCAAGGGCGGCTTCCAGGCGTGGAGCCAGATGGGCGAGTCGAACGGCTCTCTCATGACGTGCGAACCCATCAAGTCCCGCCCACGCGAGGGTTCGCTCGGCAAGACAAAGAACACGACGAGTCTCGCGTTCGTGAGCAAGGCTGCGCACGAGGAAGGAGTCGGCGACGAGTACGGACTCGACAAGGAGGTCGTTCCTGTCGAGGGGATACGTTCGCTGTCGTCCGACGACCTTCCTCACAACGGCTACGTCCCCGACGAAATAGACGTTGACCCAGAGACGTTCGAGGTCACAGTTGACGGTGAGGAGGCGACATCCGAACCCATGGACGAGGTTCCGTTGGCGCAGAGGTATCTGCTCGGATAGCCGCCGATGCGAATAATTACTGTATATACCAGCAAGATATACCCAAGTTACTTAACAAAAAGTACCAATTCAAGCTTAAGGTGAAACAGAATGTCAGA
This sequence comes from Euryarchaeota archaeon Ods04, assembly GCA_028751055.1. Classification (GTDB taxonomy): domain Archaea; phylum Halobacteriota; class Halobacteria; order Halobacteriales; family Halorutilaceae; genus Halorutilus. The sequence goes on from JAQZDD010000004.1 coordinate 5,834, forward strand.
TATAACGCCCGGAGAGTACAAAACCGGCGAAGGTACCGTGACGCTCAACGAGGGACGTGAGACGACGACGGTCGATGTCAGCAACACGGGCGACCGTCCCGTGCAGGTCGGCTCACATTTCCATTTCTTCGAGGTCAACAAGTCGCTCGCATTCGACCGTGCCGCGGCTTACGGTATGCGGCTAGACGTTCCGGCGGGCACGTCGGTCCGTTTCGAACCCGGCGACACGAAAGAGGTGGGTCTCGTCGGCATCGGCGGCAAACGCCGAGTGACGGGACTCAACACGCTGACCGAGGGTTCGGTCGACACAGGAAAGGAGGAGGCGTTGGAGAGGGCGCGCGAACGCGGGTACGCTGACACGGGCGCGGGAGGCGAAGAGTGACCGAACTACCACGCGACGAGTACGCGTCGCTCTACGGACCCACGACGGGCGATAAAGTGAGGCTGGGAGACACGTCGCTCTTCGCGGAGGTGGAGGAAGACCTGACGACCTATGGGGACGAGGCGGTCTTTGGCGGCGGCAAGACGTTACGAGACGGTCTCGGTCTCAAGCCCGGCGAGACTGCGGCGGAAGGCGCGCTCGACTGGGTTATCACGAACGTCGTTATCGTCGACCCTGTACTCGGCGTCGTCAAGGCGGATATAGGCATCAAGGACGGTCTTATTGCTGGTGTAGGAAAGGCGGGCAACCCCGACACGATGGACGGTGTCGACGACGACATGGTCGTCTCGGCGAACACAGAAGTCATCTCTGCCGAAGGCATGATAGCGACCGCGGGCGGAATCGATACGCACGTCCATTTCAACAGCGCGCAACTACCAAGACAGGCGATATCGAGCGGCATCACGACGATGACGGGCGGCGGCGTCGGTCCCTCGACTGTCGGCATCATCACGAGCGGAAAACGCAATCTTGAGATGATGTTCCGCGCAGCCGAAGCCTGGCCCATAAACTTCGGCTTCTACGGAAAGGGAAGCAGCAGCGAACCCGAAGTAATACGTGAGCAGATAGAGTGGGGCGCGTGCGGTCTCAAGATACACGAGGACTGGGGTGCGATGCCCGGTGTCATAGACACCTGTCTCGAAGTCGCCGACGATACGGGCGTGCAGGTTGCTATCCACACGGATACGCTCAACGAGACGGGCTTCGTCGAGCACACGAACGAGGCTATCGACGGAAGGACGCTCCATATGTACCATATCGAAGGAGCGGGTGGCGGGCACGCTCCCGACGTTCTGGAGATGATAGCCGAGAACAACGCCATACCGTCGTCGACCAATCCGTCGAACCCGTACACGACGAACACGTTCGACGAACACTTAGACATGGTGATGGTCTGCCACCATCTCAACCCCGAGGTTCCCGAGGACGTGGCGTTCGCCGAATCCCGGATAAGAGCCGAGACGATAGCCGCCGAGGACGTACTGCACGACATGGGTGCGATATGTATCATGTCTTCCGACTCGCAGGCGATGGGACGTATCGGTGAGGTCATCTCGCGGACGTGGCAGGTGGCGGACAGGATGAAGGACCAGCGCGGACGCCTCACGGACGCCGACAACGACAACGCGCGTGTCGAGCGGTACGTGGCGAAGTACACCATCAACCCCGCGAAGGTTCTCGGAATCGACGGCTACGTCGGTTCGCTTGAGGCAGGAAAGATGGCGGACATCGCCCTCTGGGAGCCCGCCTTCTTCGGCGTGAAGCCACACACGGTAATGAAGGGCGGATTCCCGGCTTGGAGCCAGATGGGTGAGTCGAACGCCTCACTCATGACGTGTGAACCCATAGAGGCGCGCCCGCAGTACGGAGCCTTCGGGAGCGCGTCACAGGCGACGAGCCTTCTGTTCGTGAGCCAGCAGGGCTACGAGAACGGCGTCGGCGAGAAGTACGGTCTGGAGAGCGAGGTCGTTCCTGTGGAGAGCACACGCAACCTGTCGAAGGACGACATGGTGCACAACTCGTACGTCCCCGACGAGATAGACGTCGACCCCGAGACGTTTGAGGTCACTGTCGAGGGAGAGACGGTGTCGTGCGAACCGTCGGACGAGGTATCGTTAGCACAGAGGTACCTGCTCGGATAAGAGAGAACGACAAGATAAGAGAAGAACACAAGGAGAATAAAAAATGAAGCTAACACCAAAGGAAGAAGAGAGGCTGACGGTCTTTACGGTCGCGGAGATGGCACGCAGGCGGAAGGAACGTGGAGTAAAGCTAAACCACCCAGAGGCGGTCGCCTACATCACCGACTGGGTCTGTGAGCGCGCACGCGACGGGGACAGCGTGGCGGAGATACGTGCCGAGGCAACCTCCCTCTTGGACGAGGACGACGTTATGGAAGGCGTCCCGTCGATGGTCGACATGATACAGGTCGAACCCGTCTTCCCCGACGGTGTCAAGCTTGTCACTGTGCACGACCCGATACGCGCGAGCTGCGGTGGCGCGGACGCGGAGGACAGCGAAGGAGGCGCGGATGAGTAGCGAGAGCCGCTCTAAGCGTCACGGGCACCGCGACGTTGCGAAACTCGGTATTGGCGGACCCGTCGGAAGCGGGAAGACTACCCTCGTTAAGAGACTCGTCCCCGAACTCGTCAACGAGGGTTACGAGGTTGCGGTCGTCACCAACGACCTTCTGACGCAGGAGGACGCAGACGAGGTGCGCGACTACTTCGACGGCACGCTAGAACCCGGACTCGTCAAAGGTGTCGAGACGGGCGCGTGTCCCCACACAGGCATACGCGAAGACCCGTCTATGAACCTCCACGAGATAGACGGTCTCGTCGATGAGTACCCCGAACTCGATATCGTTCTGGTCGAAAGCGGCGGCGACAACCTTGCCGCGACATTCAACCCCGAACTCGCCGACTACTTCATATACGTCATATCGGTGGCGGAGGGCGACGACATACCGCGGAAGAAGGGTCCGGGTATCGTCGACTGCGACCTTCTCGTCGTCAACAAGACCGACCTAGCGCCCCACGTCGACGCCGACCTCGGTGCGATGCGCGACGACTGCGAACGTGTCCGTGACGGTCCGACGGTCTTCACGAACGCGCGCGAAGGCGAGGGTATCGAGGAGGTAGCCGAAGCGGTGGAACAGAACCTGCTGTTCGTATGAGCACGGTCTTCGACAGGTTCGAAGACGACACAGCGGTTCCGCGTGGCTCCGCCGGAAAGGACGGCGAGATGCGTCTCGTCTTCGACGTGGACGGTGACGGACGGTCGTTCGTCGCCGAGGACTACGCGCGTGTGCCTTTCCACGTCGGTCGTGGCATGTACTCCGACCCCGTACACGACGACGTCGTCTTCGTCTACGTTCAGGACCCGACGGGTGCGGCTGTTCAGGGCGACGAACGCACAGCCGAGGTCGTCGCACGCGACGGCGCGACAGCACACGTCACGACGGGGAGCGCGCAGAAGGTGCACACGATGGAGACGAGTTACGCGAGCGACGAGACGACGTTACGCGTCGGCGAGGACGCCTACGTCGAGTACGTCCCCGACGCGACGATACTCCATGACGGCGCGCGGTACGCCTCGATGACCGACGTGCGTGTCGAAGAAGGAGGAGCGGCTGTCGTCTCGGAGGTTGTCGTCGCGGGACGGTTAGCGCACGGCGAGACCTTCGGCTTCGACGCGTACAGGTCGCGCGTGACGGCTTCCGACGAAGACGGCTTGCTCTTCGATGACACGACAGAGGTCGTCAACGTCGACCACGAACGAACCGCGCTGTTCGACGGAAACTCCGTCTTCGGTGACCTGTACGTCGTCGCTCCCGACGCTGAAACCGACGCTCTCCGCGACGCGACAGCCGAAGCCCTCCCCGCTGACGGCGTCGAAGGAGCAACGGCGGGAGCGACCGTTCTGCCGAACGACGCGGGCGTAGTGACACGTTTCGTCGCCGAAGACTTGCGCAGCGCGCGCGAGACGAAACGCACCGTCTGGGACGCCGCCCGCCGTCATCTCCTGAACGCACCCGTCCCGCCGAGGAGGCGATAAGATGTTAGTCTGTGACACCTACCACGGAAACGTCGAAGACGCGGAACCGGAAGGAGAGGTCGAACGCGTCGTCCTTTCGCGTGCTGACGCCCGCCGGTCGCGTGTCCGTGCGGAGACCGAGGAAGGTAGCGATGTCGGCATCGTCGTCGACCGCCGTCTGCGTGACGGGGATATCGTGTACGACGGTGAGACTGCGGTCGTTGTCACACTCGAAGCAGTCGAGGCTTTTGCCGTCGGTATAGACGCTCTCACGCCGACGGAGGCGGCGGAGTTCGGACACGAACTCGGAAACGCCCACGGCGAGATGGCTGTCGACGACGAAGGCGTCGTCTACGTCCCCGTCGAGGACGCGCGTACTCTCGTGAACCGACTCGGAGACGACGTGAGCGTCGAACGTGTCGAGGTCGAACCGTCTGTCTTCGACGGCGACGACGCCGAACATGGTGGACACGGAGGTCACGCAGAAGCCGGGCACGACCACAGTCATGACCACAGTCGTGAGCATGAGCACGAACATGACCATGCGGAAGAACACGGGCACACAAACGACCACGGGCACAGCCACCACGAGGACTGAGACATGAATCTGACATCCCTACAGCTCGCTGACTCCTTCCTTCCCGTCGGAACCTACACCTTCTCGTACGGTCTGGAGACTCTCGTCGACGAAGGATACGTCGAGGACGCCGACGACCTCGCCCGCGTCGTCGAAGACCTAGTCGAACACAGGCTCGGACCGACCGAGATGGTCGCCGCCGCGAACGCGTACGACGCCGCCCAAAGAGGCGACCTCGACGCTGTCGAACGCGCCGACCGTCGTCTCACTGCTGCGACCCTCGCGCGCGAACCCCGAGAGGCGTCCGCAAAGTCGGGTGAGCGTCTCCTATCGCTCTTCGACCGCACGACCGACGCACCCCTCGTCTCGCGGTACGCCGGACGCGACCCACCCTCCAACCACGCCGTCGCAGTCGCCGTGGTCGCCTCCTCCGAGGGCGCGGCGCGTGACGAGGTCGGAAACGTCGTCGGCTACTCGTACGTCACGGACCTACTCGGCGCGGGGATGCGTCTCCTCTCCGTCGGACACCACGAGGCGCAGTCCGCTCTGAACGAGACGAAGCCGACGCTGGAGAGCGCGTGGCGCGAAAACTGCGACGCCGAACTTGACGAGATGCACTCGACGACCCACCTTGCCGATATCGCCTGCATGCGGCACGAGGACGCCGAGTCGCGCCTCTTTTTCAGCTGATTCACACTTCTTGACCTTTCGCCGAGCACCGAGCACCGAACCGTCTGTAACTACTGTAATTAGAATAATGAGTGTAAACCAATTCCGACGATAATTACCCAGTTTGGTTAGGTAAGCTTTATATTACGCAGTATCCAGGCACCATATGTGGAAAGAGGTAGACAGATGTACGGTAATATGGATATGAGCGAAACGGTGGAAAAGACAGCCGAGAGAGAGGACGCTTACAAAGAGGTGAAGCCATGACTGGGATTGACAGACGTGACTTCGTTAAGTCGACAGGCGCGGCTGCGGGTGCCGCCGGACTAGCCGGATGCGTCGGCGGCAACGGAGGAGGAGGCGACGACGGACCGACGGTCGGTATCATCGAGGACAGGTCGGGCAACTTCGGGCTGGTCGGAACGCCGAAATGGGCGTCGACGCGTCTCGCAATCGAGGAGATAAACGAGGACGGCGGCATACTGGGCGAGCAGATAGGTATCTTCGACCCCGACCCGCAGTCGGACAACACGCGTTACCAAGAACTCGTTGAACAGGCGATACAGCAGGAAGACGTAGACGCGCTCTGGGCTGGCTACTCGTCGGCGACGCGTGAAGCGATACGCCCCATCATAAACCGTGAGGACCAGCTATACTTCTACACGACGCAGTACGAGGGCGGTGTCTGTGACCAGAGCATCTTCGCGGTCGGTGCGACAGCGCGCCAGCAACTCGGCATCGTCATCCCGTACATGATAGACGAGTTCGGACCCGACGCCTACACCATATACGCCGACTACAACTTCGGACAGCTTTCGGAGGAATGGACACGTATCATACTAGACGAGAACGGCGGCAACCTACTCGGTGAGGAGGCGATACCGCTCTCGGAGACCGACTTCGGCTCGACGATAAACAGGATACAGGAGGAAGATCCCGACTTCGTCGTCTCGATGCTCGTGGGTGCCGAACACGAGGCGTTCTACGACCAGCGTCTCTCTGCGGGCATCACCGACATACCCATCGCGACGTCGACCAACATGGCACAGGGTTACGGACACCGCCGTCTCGAAGCCCCCTCGATGGAGAACGTCCACTGCGGCGTCAACTACGTCGAGGAGGTCGACACGCCAGCGAGCAACGAGTACGTCGACGCAATGTACGACAGGTTCGACGACCTTGAGTACGTCAACCAGGAAGGACAGAACAACTACTTCAGCGTCTACATGTGGAAGGAAGCCGTCGAGGAGGCGGGTACCTTCGACGAGGACGCCGTGAAGGAGGTCCTGCAGGAGGGCATGGAGGTCGACGCGCCTGAAGGGACGATAGAACTCAATGGTGCGACGCACCACATGACGCACAACATGCGTATCATGCGGTGTGACGAGAACCACGAGATAGACTTCCCCGGCGAGCCGGAGATAATAGAGCCGACCTTCCTTGAGGAGGACATCGGCTGCAACCTCCCCGAGAACCCCGAGGAGAGACAGTACGAGCCTCTCGCAGACTTCTACGACGACCCGTTCCCGGACGTGTAATAGAGAGGACAGTAACATGGTAAGCACAACAGCACCGGCGTTCGTAGACATCTTCAGCCTCGTGAATCTTCTTCTGCAGTTCCTCGACAGCTTCGCGTTCCTCGTCCTTGCCGCCGTGGGACTCGTCGTCATATTCGGCATGATGGGTATCATCAACCTAGCCCACGGCGAGTTCATACTCGTGGGAGCGTACGCGACGACGCTCGTGGCTGTCGCGGGCGCGCCTTTCGTCGTCGCGGTAATCATAGGAACACTGGTCACGGCTGTCTTCGGGATACTTCTTGAGAGAAGTATACTCAAGTACTTCTACGAACGCCCCCTTGACTCGATGGTTGCGACGTGGGCGATAAGCATCATGATGATACAGGGGACGCGTATCTACTTCGGTAACTCTATTACACAGGCGAGCACCCCGTTTGGCTCTATATCGTACGGTCCTTACTCGTACTCCGCGTACCGTGTCTCGCTCGCCTTCGTGAGCCTCGCTGTGCTCGCGGGCATCTACCTCGTCTTCACGCGCACCGAGTTCGGTCTCAAGGCGCGTGCGACGATACAGGACGCCGACACGGCGCGTGCGATGGGTGTCAACACCGAACGGATATACGTGCTCACGTTCGGCTTCGGCTCCGCTCTCGCGGGTCTCACGGGCGCGCTCTACGCTCCGACGCTTTCGATGTCACCTGAGTTCGGACAGAACTTCCTCATTGAGGCTTTCGTCGCAGTCGTCGTCGGAGGTGCCTCGGTCGTGATGGGCACGTCCCTCGCCGGGATACTCCTCGGTGCCATCAGCGCGTTCTTCTCGAACGTCTACAGCACGTTCTGGGGACGGATCGCTCTGCTCGCGGCGGCTATAATCGCCATACGTCTGATGCCGTACGGCATAACGGGCGTCATAGAGGACTTCCGCGACCGCCGTGCCGCGGGTATGTCGGTCAAAGAGGCGTTGCGCATCCCGGCGATAGGCGTGTTCCTCGGATTCGGAGGTGGAAAGAATGATTGAGAGGCTCAAGTCTGCCCTCGGCGCGCTCAACGGTCCCAACACGTACGGAAACTCGCGTGCCTTCTGGGTGCTTTTCGTCGTCGGCGTCGTCGGCGTCTTCGCGTACCCGATGGCGACGGGTTCGTACAGAGCGGGACAGGCGTCGCTTTACCTCCTGTACGGCTTCCTCGCGCTCAGCCTCTGTTTCATCTGGGGCTACTGCGGCGTCCTTAGCTTCGGTCAGGTCGCCTTCTTCGGTCTGGCTGGCTACACCTTCGGCGTTGTCACGCTCAACTTCGGCGCGGGGGCTACGGTGCCCGCCGCGCTCGCTGGCGTCGTCATAGCCACTGTCGTCGCGGCGGTGCTCGGCTACTTCATGTTCTACGGAGGTATCCGCGACGTCTACGTCGCCATAGTCACGTTAGCGTTCACGCTCGTTCTGTACACCTTCATGGCACAGACGGCGGGTAGCGAGTGGGCGATAGGCGACGCGCGTCTCGGCGGCTTCAACGGCATGCCCGGCATACCCAACATAACCGTCGGCGGTACGGCTCTGTCGGGCGAGACGTTCTACTACCTCGTCGCCGTACTCCTTCTTGTTACGTACCTCGGCATGCGCGTCCTCGTCAACAGCCGGTACGGACGCGTCATGGTTGCGGTGCGCGAGGACGAGGACCGCGCAGAGATGCTCGGTTACAACACGAAGTTCGTGAAGTTCGCCGTCTTCACCTTCGGCGGCTTGCTCGCGGGCATAAGCGGCATGCTGTACGCGTCGTGGGGTAACTTCATAGACCCGAGCGTCTTTGCTCTGTCTTTCGCCGCGTTACCCATCGTCTGGGTCAGCATAGGCGGTCGTGAGTCGCTCATAGGCGCGATAGGCGCGACCTTCTTCATCGAGCGTCTGTCGCAGGAGTTAGCGGCGACGGGGAGCGAGTGGGCACTCGTCGTCATAGGCGCGCTCCTCCTCGGCGTCATACTCCTCATGCCTAAGGGATTCGTGCCGATGATAGACAGCTACGCGAAGGTGGGTCTGAGATGGCTAAAGAAAAAGAGAGGCAAGTCCGAGAAGGAGGTGCCAGCCGTTGACGGCGACTGAACAGAGCGAGACGAAGAACCCACGCGCCGCCGCGTCGGAGCGCACGGGCGTTAGCAACCCCGACATAATCGCCACCGACTCGCTCACGAAACGTTTCGGCGGCATAACAGCGATAGACGACGTCGACTTCTCCGTTGAGGGGGGAGAACTCAGATGTCTCATAGGTCCCAACGGCGCGGGCAAAAGCACCCTGTTCAAGCTGCTTACAGGACAGCACAAGCCGACCGAGGGCTACGTCTACTACGACGGCGAGAACATAACAAACCTCGACCCTCACCAACGCATCCAGCGCGGGATAAGCATGAAGTTCCAGTCACCGAGCGTCTTCGGCACGCTCTCGGTGCGCGAGAACATGCGGACAGCCGCACAGCGCGTTGTCGGGAGAGGCGAGATCGACGCACACGTCGACGAAGTGCTCGAAAGGTTCGGACTCCTCGACAGGTCGGAGACGCGCGCAGACGACCTCTCGCACGGAATGGTACAGATACTGGAGATAGCGATGGCGACCTCTCTCGACCCGAAGCTACTCCTCCTTGACGAACCCGTCGCGGGGATGTCGGTCGAGGAGTCGGAGAAGGTCGCCGACATACTCAACAGAATGCACGACGAGACAGACAAGACCTTCATCGTAATAGAGCACGACATCGACTTCGTGGAGATGATATCGGACCAAGTCACCGTCCTCAACCAAGGTAAGCTGTTCATGCAGGGAACCATAGAAGAGGTTAGAAACGACTCCGATGTCCGTGAGATATACCTGGGGGGCGAATGATGCTGGAGATGGAAAACGTCACGGCTTCGTACGGAAAGACGCCGATACTCCGCGACGTGAATCTACACGTCGACGAGGGCGAGATAGTCGGTGTGATGGGCAAGAACGGCGTCGGGAAGACGACGCTCCTGAAGACCGTGATAGGTCTCTTACAGGCGGACGCGGGGACGATACGTTTCGAGGGCGAGGACCTGACTGACGCCGGGCACGGACGCGTCGACCGGTTCAGGAATACCGTCGCTTCGCGTTTCCGTGGTTCGACGGTCGGCGACAAGGTAGCCGAGAGACTCGTCCCCGACGGCGGAGCGGGGACGACCGCCGACAAGCGCGCCCGCCGCGGCATGGGTTACATACCACAGGGACGCGACGTCTTCCCCAAACTCACCGTCGAACAGAACCTCCGTCTCGGCGAGGGCGTGAACGAGGACTCCGACGATGACCTGTACGACCTCGTCTACGACTACTTCCCCATACTGGAGGAGCGTAAGACACAGAAGGCGGGCACGATGAGCGGCGGTCAGCAGCAGATGCTCGCCATCGGGCGCGCCCTTGTCGGCAACCCTGACCTGCTCCTCCTTGACGAACCGAGCGAGGGGATACAGCCCTCAATCGTCGAGCAGATAGGCGAGGACGTTCTCCGGATGAACGAGGAACTCGACCTGACCGTTCTTTTCGTCGAGCAGAATCTTGACCTCGTTCAGACGATGGCTGACCGTTGCTACGCGCTCGACAAGGGTACAGTTGTCGACGAACTCGGAAGCGACGAGCTGGAAGACCGCGAGGCGGTCGCCGAGTACCTCGCAGTCTGACGTGGTTCTGCTTCGGTACACGTAGATGTCTCTATTTTTTTGACTTCTTCCTTCTACATTCATATCTGTTCCTTCTGCTCCGGTTACCTCTCTTTGTATCTGTCCGCTACCAACCCCCTTGAAGTTCGTCGTTCATGCTCTATCAAACAGTTTGTTTTAAGGATAAGCTTTATACGCCCCTATACCCCCGTATGTCATAGGCAAATGGATATAATGTTACAAACATTTCGTGATATGTCCTCAGAATTGGACATAAGCTCGAAAAGTATACTATGATGGAGCCGAGGAAGATACAGCGCGTAGGCAAGAGCACGCTCACCGTGTCACTGCCGAGCGAGTGGACGAACGAGTACGGCATAGACAAGGGAGACCACGTGTACCTATCCGAGTCAGGAAACGGAGCCGTCACAGTCTACCCGAGCATGATGGGCACGATACTTGACAGCGGTGTCCGTATAGACGCTGACGACCTTTCAGCGACAGCAATCGAAAGGTCGGTTGTCGGGAGCTACGTCTTAGGGCGTAACCGTATCATCGTCGAGTCGTCGGAAGGACTAACCGACGATAAGATATCCGCGCTCTACGAGGCGGAGTCACAGCTCATAGGCGCGGGCATCGTAGAAGAGGGCGGTGGGAAGGTCGTGCTGAGGTGCTCGATAAACCACGACGGTTTCTCCGTGAATGAACTCTTATCACGTCTCGACTCGACCGGACGGACGATGCGTAAGGAGACTGTTGAGGCACTCGCGGAGGGCGACGTTTCGCTGTCGGAGCGCGCCGCAAAACGTGAGACACAGGCGAACAAGGTATTCGTACTCGTGCTCCGTCTTGTTCTGACGGCACAGCAGAACCCGATGTTAGTCGAACGCATAGGTCTCAAAAGCCCCCTGCACCTCATCGGGACACGTGCCGCGGCGAAGAGCTTCGAGAGACTCGCAGACTACGCGGAGGAAGCCGCGAACTACGCGACAGCAGTACTCGAAGAGGGGTGGGTGGCTGGCGAAGCGAATGACGAATTCATCGACGGTCTTTCTGAACTAGTCTCCCTTACTGACACGACCTGTGAGCGTGCTCTGTCGAGTCTTGAGGAAGGTGAAGTCGAGGCGGCTGCTGAGGCACGTGAGTCCTTTGTACGGGCAAAAGAGGTCGAGAGCGAGCTTACACGTCGGATATTCGAGACTGAGGAAGATCCAAAACGTCTAACGACGCTCAACCAACTCGTCTCGGCTCTTGTGGAGTCTTCGAAGGAAGCTATTGACGTGGCGGAGGTAGGTGCCAACCGCGCTTTGGAGACCTCTTCGGAGAGCTTCAGTATCGAACGTGGGAACTGACGCAACAGGAACCGAAAAGGGTTAACGACACGGTGACACTTCTCATGTAGACTCAGATTCGGGTTCTGGAGGGGTAAGTATGAACGGAGACGGAGATGGAACGGAGGCGATACGCACGCCGATAGTCAGCGTGCTAGGGCACGTCGACCACGGAAAGACGACGCTCTTAGACAAGATACGCGGGAGTGCCGTCGCCGAGGGCGAAGCCGGCGCGATTACACAGCACATAGGCTCGACAGTCGTCCCTATCGACGTTATCGAACGTATCTGTAATCCGTCGGAGGAGTTCGAACTACCCGGTCTTCTCTTCATAGACACGCCGGGACACCACGCCTTCACGACGCTCCGTTCGCGCGGAGGCGCGCTCTCCGACATCGCCGTCTTAGTCGTCGATGTCAACGACGGCTTCCAGCCACAGACGGTCGAAGCCGTGAAGATACTCTCGCAGTACGAGACGCCTTTCGTCGTCGCCGCCAACAAGATAGACGCCGCGCCCGGCTGGAATCCCAACCCTGACGCCGACTTCAGGACGACCTTCGCCGCGCAGTCCGACCGCGTGCAGAGCGACCTCGAAAACTCCGTCTACGAGATAATCGGCGAGCTACACGACCACGGTCTTCAGGCGGACAGGTACGACCGCGTGCAGGACTTCCGTTCGAACGTCGGCGTCGTGCCTATCAGCGCGGAGACGGGCGAAGGTCTGCCCGACCTGCTAATGGTTCTCGTCGGTCTCGCACAACGTTACCTCAAGGAAGACCTCAAGACGCGTCCGACCGGTCCGGGCGAAGGCACGGTCGTCGAGGTTGAGGAACGCAAGGGACTCGGCACTACCGTCGACCTGATACTCTACGACGGAGTCGTTGAGGTCGGTGACACAGTCGTCGTCGGCGGGCAGTACGAGCCTATCGTCACCGAGGTACGCGCACTCCTTAAGCCGCCCGAGGGCGAAGCAACCTCCGACGGCGACGAGTTCGAGAACGTCGACCGTGTCGTCGCGGCGCGCGGCATAAAGGTCGCCGCGCCCGAACTCGAAGACGCGATGGCTGGCGCGCCCTTCGTCGTCGTCGGCGACGACACGACTATCGGCGAGGTCACCGAACGCGTCAGGGAGGAGATGGACGAAATCGGCATCGAGACTTCGGACGAGGGCATCGTCGTCAAGGCGGACACCCTTGGTTCGGTCGAGGCGTTCGGCAAGGCACTCGAAGACGAAGACGTGCCTGTCGTGTCGGCGTCCGAAGGTGCTGTCTCGCGCCGCGACATCGTCGAGGCTGAGACCGCGAAAGAACGCGAGCACCGTGTAGTCGTCGCGTTCAACGTCGATGTTCTCGACGACGCACGCGAGTACGCCGAAGAAGCACTCGTAGAGATATTCGAGGGCGACGTAATCTACAGGCTCATAGACGAGTACAAGGACTGGGCGGAGAGCTTAGAGGAAGAGCGCGCTGAGAACGTCCTTGAGTCGGTCGTCCTGCCGGCGCGTTTCCGCGTCCTTCACGACCACGTCTTCAGGCAGTCCGACCCCGCCGTCGTGGGCGTGCGCGTTCTCTCGGGCACCCTCGAAAGGAACGTGACCGTCGAACGCAAGGGGAATGTAATCGGAACCGTGCAGGGTATCCAGAAACAGGGCGAGGACATCGACAGCGCGGACGCGGGTGACGAGGTGTCAGTTGCTATCGACGGACCGACGGTCGGACGCGACATCAAGGAGGGCGACGTTCTCCA
>JAQZDD010000112.1 GCA_028751055.1 Euryarchaeota archaeon Ods04
AGCCGAATAACTCCTTAGATTCCGAGCATCATCCTCAGCGTGTTACGTGTTCCGGGTCCGAGTCCGACCGCAAGGACGGCAACCAGAAGAAGGTAGGGCAGACGCCTGAACTCCTCGAAGAACTGCTCGTCGAATGCGTAGATGATGAGCAAGACGATAGCCGCCTTGACGACGGCGAACGAGTAAGTCGTCCCCGTCAGGTCTATGATACTCTGAACGATGGGCTGTTTTTCGCCGTATCCGAGGTACTCGACACCGAGAATCGTCGACGAGGCGTCAAGGAAGTGCGCCCATAGCAGGACGGCACCCATCAGACCTGTCGCCTTGTTCACGTCAGGCGCGAGCCTTTCGAGCGGGAACCAGACGACCGCGAAGAAGACTGTCGCTCCCGCGACGACGACGACAGGTATCCAGAGGTCGACGGCCGCTTCGGTAACGCCGAAGTAGACGAGGTACGCGCCGACGGCTGCGAAAGCCACAACGCCCGCGCCCGCGACGGGCTTGGCGTAGTCGTCGACGATGCCCTCGCGTTGGGCGTACACCGCCGCGAGGAAGACGACCGCAGTGAAGACGAACATCGTGATGTAGATGACGGGCGAGATGAAGAAGTAGGCGAGCGGAGCCTCGAACGAGCCTGTGTCCTCGACGACACGGAGCGCGCCGCCTAAGAATCCGTAGGGCACGAGTGCGTAGAAGAAGCTCTTCGTGTCGCCGACCTCGAACCTGTCTAAGAGTTCGACCGCGCCCACGACGGCGAGGACGAGGTAGTAGGCGTAGACCGCCGTCGAGACCGTCGTGTATCCGGGTGTCGCCGTCACGCCGTTACGCGTCACGGGCGACGTCTGCGAGTCGGCGACTATGGGTCCGTAGAGGTACTGCCAGAAGAACCTGTCGTAGAAGACTTCGGGACGGACGAGCGAACCGACAGCCACGACACCGATTGGTACGAGTACCGCGGCGAGCCAGATGACGCGTTTCCTGCGGTCGTCGAGCATACCGAAGATTTCCGCGCACGCCGTATTACGTTTACGAGTGCTTGTGCCGCAAGAGCAAAGCCTAACAACTTACGTGCGCGTACCGTCTAAGTCGACTGTGACAGAGAACAGGTACGGCGGAGTTGTGTTCGACGGCGTCTGTTCCGACACCTCGAACGCTGCATATCCTGTCGACGAGGTGCGGCGCGCCGTCGAACCGTCCTTCGAACCTCCTTGGACGGACGCCGCGATACATCTTGGACTGACGCTCCTGCACCACGGCTACGTCCGCCGTAGCACCGACGGCTTCTCTTTGTCCGACGAGGCGGACGCGATGGACGCCGACGCTCTTATCGCGGACATCTGTGAGACTGTGGAGCCGCGTGTGCTAGACGGCGAGAAGGTAAGTCAGGCAGGTCAGGCGGCGGCTTTCGTCGGCTTCGTGCGCGATGTCGTCGACGCACTCGCCGACGAACACACAGACGACATCTTCACTGACCGAGAGGGAAAGGTATAGACAAGCGCGCGTCCTATCTCAGGCGAACTGATGAGCGACGTAAAGATAGTGGGCACGGCACACGTCTCCGAGAAGAGCGCGCTCGACGTGCGTGATGCGATACGTGACGAGCAACCCGACTACGTCGCAGTAGAACTCGACCCCGCACGGTACGAGTCTGTCAAGGAAGCCGACGGCTCTTACGGAAACGACATGACGACAGCGATAGAGGAGGCGGAGCGACTCGGCATACCCGTCGTTCTCATCGACCGTGACGTCCGTGTCACCCTGCGACGTTTCTGGGAGGAACTCTCGTTCTTCGAACGTCTCAAGACGGTCGGCGCGCTCGTCGCGGGCTTCTTGGGATTCGGCGGCGTCGAGATAGAGGAGATGGACCGCGCCATAGAGGAGAACCGTGTCGAGGGCTACATCGATGAACTCCGGGAGTTCTCGCCGGGCGGTGCGCGCGCCCTCATCGACGAACGCGACGCGTACATGGCATCACGTCTCTCCGAACTCGAAGGAAAGGTCGTGGCTGTCGTCGGCGCGGGACACGAGGAGGGAATACGCGCACATATCGAAAACCCTGACAGGATTCCCGATGTGCCTGGTGACGGCTACGGCAGAAGGGACGATACGGACGCCGACGTGTACGAGAACGACGAAGACTTTCTCGTTGTTGTCGACCTGCCCGGCTTCGACAAAGATGCTGTCTCAGTGTCAGTTGTCGGAAGACGGCTCAGGGTTGAGGCGGAGGGGAGAAACACCGGACTCTTCGCCGGCGGATACAGGTTCGTCTCGCGTCGACGGACCGACTCAGTCGAGACGGAGGTCGTACTGCCCGCGCCGGTAGACGCCGACGACGCTGAGGCTTCTTACGAGGATGGCGTGCTTCGTGTCCGCCTGCCCAAGGCGTGATAGGCGCGTAAGGAAAGATTCAAAAGCCGACGAACGTACCCGAAAGTCTTTTATAGAACCGAGAATCAATCAGAAACTGAGGTGTATTAGAATGGCACAGAACATGGGCAATCAGCCTGTACTAGTACTGAGTGAGGACACGGAGCGCACGAGCGGACGTGACGCTCAGAGCATGAACATAGCCGGCGGCAAGGCGGTCGCCGAGTCAGTGAGGACAACGCTCGGACCGAAGGGCATGGACAAGATGCTCGTCGGCTCCATCGGCGACATAGT
The DNA here is from genome assembly GCA_028751055.1 of Euryarchaeota archaeon Ods04. Classification (GTDB taxonomy): domain Archaea; phylum Halobacteriota; class Halobacteria; order Halobacteriales; family Halorutilaceae; genus Halorutilus. Next base: position 2,662 of record JAQZDD010000112.1, read on the forward strand.
CATCACGAACGACGGCGTGACGATTCTCAACAAGATGGACGTTGAGCATCCCGCCGCGAAGATGATAGTCGAAGTCGCTGAATCGCAGGAAGAGGAAGCCGGAGACGGCACAACGACCGCCGTCGTCATTGCCGGAGAACTCCTGAAGCGCGCAGAGGACCTTCTTGAGCAGGACGTACATCCGACGGTCATCGCGTCCGGATATAGGCGCGCCGCTGAGAAGGCACGCGAGACTCTCGAAGAGAACGCAGACGACGTGGGCACGGACGACACCGAGAAGCTCTCGAAGATAGCCCAGACAGCGATGACGGGCAAGGGTGCTGAGGAAGCTAAGGAGAGCCTATCGGAACTCGTTGTGCGTGCTGTCCAAGCGGTCGCCGAAGACGGTGAGGTCGACCTCGAAAACATCAAGGTTGAGACCGTAGTCGGCGGCGCGGTTGAGGACAGCGAACTCATTGAGGGCATGATAATAGACAAGGACCGCGTCCACGCTAACATGCCCAAACGCGTCGACGACGCACGTATCGCGCTCATCGACACGCCCATCGAGATACAGGAGACAGAGGCTGACACCGAGGTCAGCGTCTCGTCGCCCGACGAACTCCAGTCGTTCCTTGACCAAGAGGAGGAGATGCTCCGCGAGATGGTCGACGACATCAAGGAGTCGGGTGCCAACGTCGTCTTCTGTCAGAAGGGCATCGACGACATGGCACAGCACTTCCTTGCGCAGGAAGGCATTCTTGCTGTGCGCCGCGCCAAGAAGAGCGACATAAAGAAGCTCGCACGTGCGACAGGCGGACGTGTCGTCTCGAACATCAGCGACATCACCGAGGACGACCTCGGACGCGCTGGCACGGTTGAGGAACGCGTCGTCAGCGGCGACGAGATGATATTCGTCGAGGACTGCGAGAACCCCAAGAGCGTCTCGATGATACTCCGCGGCGGCACAGAACACGTCGTCGACGAGGTTGAGCGCGCGATAGACGACGCTCTCGGTGTTGTTCGCGTCACCGTACAGGACGGTAAGATACTCCCCGGTGGAGGCGCGCCCGAGACAGAGGTCGCTCTCACTCTGCGTGACTTCGCCGACGGCGTCGAAGGTCGTGAACAGTTAGCGGTCGAGGCGTTCGCGGACGCGCTCGAAATCATACCGCGTACGCTCGCCGAGAACGCCGGTCTTGACTCGATAGACTCGCTCGTCAGCCTCCGTAGCAAGCACGACGGCGGCGACAAGAACGCGGGTCTCGACGCCACAACGGGCGACATACTCGACATGACCGAAGGCGGAGTCGTCGAACCACTCCGCGTCAAGACGCAGGCTGTCTCGTCTGCGACCGACGCTGCGGTCATGATACTCCGCATCGACGATGTCATAGCAGGCGGCGACATGGGCGGCGACGACGAGGAGATGCCCGACATGGGCGGCGCCGGAGGACCCGGCGGCGGAATGGGCGGCATGGGCGGAATGGGCGGTGCGATGTGAGACCGGTCAACTGACTCACACAGCCCAATCCGTCCCGCGAAGAGGTATCGCCCTCGGTAGGTAACATCTGAACTTTCTCTTGCTAACACGCGAGACGACAGCGACGGCTGTCTACAGTTCACCGACGGCGACGTAGAAAGGTACGGTGTCGCGCCGCCTGTAGTCGCCGTCACGCATCTGGCGTGCTGTCTCGCGTCCGACGCCGCGCCAGTCATCGCGGAGTACGTCAAGAGTGTCTTCGTCACCAGCCATCTCACCGCGGCGCGCACTGAACGCTTCGCCGCTCGCCTTCTGCTTGACCGCCTCGAAGTCTTCTTCGGTGTACGGCGGTTCCACCACCGTCGTATGGTCGTAACGCGTGACGGTCACGTCTTCGACTCCTGCGGCGCGCAAGAGGTTCGCTGTTTCTGCCCCAAGGGAAACGTCGGTGCCGACGCCTTCTAAGTAGAGGCTCCGCGTGCGGCGTGCGACTTCCTGTTCGTCTGCGACGGTCGAAGAGACACGTACCTCGGAGTTGTCCGGCTCTACGCAGGCGACACGTTCGGATGCGACACGGACGAACTCTTCTACGGCGCGTTCGGGTTCGTGCAGGTTGACCAAGAGTGCCTGACAGACGACGAGTTCGAACGAAGAGTCACGGAAAGGAAGCGCGTAACCGTCGCCGACGACGCAAGGAGCGGGGTTTTGGCGGAGGAGGGCGGCGTC
>JAQZDD010000357.1 GCA_028751055.1 Euryarchaeota archaeon Ods04
ACGGATGTCTACACCGACCTCGCTGTCGTCGAAGTCGAAGACGTACCCGAGTACGCCGAACCCATGCCGCTCGCCGACGGCAACCCGCGTCAAGGAACACCCGTAGCCGCGCTCGGCAACCCGCTCGGTCTCGAAGGCTCTATAACGCAGGGCATCGTGAGCGGCGTCAACAGGTCGACACAGACGGAGAGCGACTTCTCGATACCCGACACAGTTCAGACAGACGCAGGAATCGACCGTGGCAACAGCGGCGGTCCTCTCGTGACTCTCGACGGTGAGGTCGTGGGCGTCAACCGCGCGCGTCAAGGAACGAGCATAGGGTTCGCTGTCTCAGCCGCTCTGACCGAACGTGTCGTGCCCGACCTGATACATAAGGGTTCGACGGAACACGCGCTTATGGGCGTGAGAAGCATCGACGTTTCGCCGCGTGTCGCCGACGCCAACGACCTTGACGAACCGCGCGGCGTTCTGGTCGCCGAAACCGTCGACGGCGGTCCGTCGGACGGCGTCTTCGTGGGAAGTGAGGAGATCGAGTTTGAGGGCTTCCCGATGCAGGTCGGTGGAGACGTAATCATCGGCGTTGACGGTAAGAGCATAAACTCACACGAAGAGCTTTCTAGGTACCTGATGCTCCACACGGAACCCGGACAGACGATAGACGTGACTATTATACGTGACGGCGAACAGCAGACTGTTCAGGTGACTCTGGGTACACGTCCGGAGCCTTAGAGTAGTTCGACGTACGACGAACACGCAGTTCGTCAATCCCGTAAGGGTTATAAAGAAAGAAGCTGTCCTACCGGACATGCCGGAACAGCTCACGAAAGACACGAAGAAGCCCACCGAGGAGCTGACACAGCGAATCGCGGGCGAGGTCGTTCTCAGCGACGACGCTGGTGCGACGCTCCGCAAGTGGCGCGAGGACTTCAACGTCTCGCAGTCGGAGTTGAGCGACGCGCTCGGCGTCTCGAACAGCGTCGTCAGCGACTACGAGAGCGGACGGCGTTCGTCGCCGGGAATAGGTGTAGTGCGCCGTATCGTCGAGGCTCTCGTCGAGATAGACCTGCGCCGCGGCGGAGAGACGCTCCGACGTTACCGACGGATAGTGGGCGCGGGCTTCGAAGGCGGTGCTGTCAAAGACATACGCGACTACGAGACGCCCGTGCCGCTCGACGAGTTCCACGACACCATAGACGCGCGCGAAATCGTCGGCGAAAGAACGGAGATAAAAGGCCACACGGTCGTCGACTCGATGGAGGCGATAAGGTCGTTCTCGGGCGAGGAGTTCGCGCAGTTGTACGGATGGAGCACCGAACGCGCGTTGGTCTTCACCAACATCACACGCGGCGAGTCGCCTCTCGTCGCTGTGCGTGTCACGAGTCTCAAGCCGTCGGCTGTCGTCCTGCACGGTATCAGCCGCGGCGACATATCGCGGATTTCGGAGGAGATAGCGCGCTTAGAAGGGGTATCGTTGAGCTACACGACAAAGGATATGGACGAGATTCTCGAAAGCTTGGGTGATGTATGATGGCAGGAATAGTCTCTTACGGAGGATACGTACCGAGGTACAGGATACGGACACGCGAGATAGCCGAGATGTGGGGCGAGGACGCCGACGCGATGGAGGGCGGTCTGCGAGTCGAGTCGAAGAGCGTTCCCGACGAGGACGAAGACACCGCGACGATAAGCGTCGAGGCGGCGCGTACAGCACTCGAAAACGCGCCAGTCGGAGGCGACGCTCTCGGCGCGGTTTACGTCGGCAGTGAGTCGCATCCTTACGCAGTCAAGCCGACAGCGACCATCGTCGCGGCGTCGGTAGGTGCGAC
>JAQZDD010000051.1 GCA_028751055.1 Euryarchaeota archaeon Ods04
CGCACCTATGATAGGACCGCCGAAACGCGGCGAGAGTATATGCTCCTGTACCTTCATCAGAACGTCCGCCTCCGCAAGAGCCTCCTCGCTCTGTACGACGTGCATGTTCATCTCGTCGCCGTCGAAGTCGGCGTTGTAGGGGGGGCAATTATTTCCAAGAATTTGATTAGTGAAAAATTTGTGTACCTCGTCGGTCGTCGTCACGTCGTAGACGCGCTGGTTCTCCGCCTGCGTTATCGACTCTACCCTGTCGACGACGAGACCCTCGTCCTCGTCATGGACGCGCTCGTGTTTCCAGTCTTCGTACTCGGGGAACTCCTCAGCGCGCGTCGGAGACGCCGCCTTCTCCGTGAGGTAGGAGTAGGCGAGCCTCGCCTCGGCGTCCGCCTCCTTGTTGTACGTGTACCCGACGCGTCCGAAGAGGGCACGTACAGCCTCCTGACCCGCTTCGAGCTCCGCCACTATCTTCTTCGAGACCGAGCCGTCGGAACGCCTGTTTCCGGGACTGACACGGACGTTCGAGACACCCGACCCGAACTCGTCAAGGAGTTCGTCAACCTGCTCAACGAACCTCTGTCCGGCTTCGACCGTTTCGTCGATCCGTGACAGCTTGAAGACGGGCTGTCTGAACAGCTTGTGTCCGCGGTACGCGGGTGTGCTGAGGTCGGCACCGAAGTAGGCACTCAGGAAGGCGCGCTTGACAGCCGTGTGTCCGTCCATTATCCATTCGGGAACCGTGTGCCTCGAAGTCACTTTGTCCCCCGAGGGAACTCCGAGAGCCGACATAAGCGACGCCAACGGCTTGCTACCTATCTTCATCGACCAGATGCCTCCGTTCACCGTCTTCGTTCCGCCGTCAGCCGCGACTATCTCGCCGGTTACCTCCTTCCTGACCGGCTGTTCGGGGTCGAAGCCGAGCCTTTGTAGGTCCTCCCGAACCGTTTCGAGGTCCTCTTCCGAGGCTCTGAAGAACAGCCTCCCCGTCTGACCGCTCAGGTCCAACGTCCCGTCGCCGAACAGATGTCCTACCAGACGTGCCAACACGACAGCCTCACGCGAGTGGGCGTCGAAGGGGATAAGACCGCGTTCTTCGAGCGTTCTCAGCATGTGTCCAACGTACGTCGCGTCGGGGGCAGCTTCACGGACGTCCTCCTCGGTTACGACTACATGTTCGTCGCCGTCCGGGTCGAACTCCGGAAGGTCTACAGGACGCCGAACGAGCGCGTCGCCGGGTTCGAGGTCCTCGACACGTACCGGACCGTCAGTCGTCTCGAAAGGATGGTCCGAGGTGGCGACTACCGAGCCAAACTCCGTCTCGACTCGGTGGACGGTCGCTCCGTAGTCGTCGGGGTTGAGCGACCAGAACTCCATGAGGTCGGTACGCCGTGTCTCGCCGTCGTCAGGGTCGTATGTCGTTAGCTTCTCATCCTCCCAGCCGTCCTCTATATCCTCTATCGGGCGCACGTATCCGTCGCAGTTCACCTCCGTTTCGCCCGCTACACAGACCGTCGTGTTGAGCCTGAACGTCTTGTAAGGCATCACGACGACCTCGTGCGCCATCATCGACATACGGTGAAGCGACGGCTGTCTGTTGAACAGAACGATGTCGCCGTCCGTGAGATGCCTCTCGACCGTCCAGCCGAGTCCCTGCGGTTCGCCTTCGTCGTTCTCCTCTAAGATACGCTCCGCTATCTCCTCCGAGTTCATCTCCTTCACCTTGAGACGCCTTCCGTCGGCGCGTTTGACGTAGTTCGCGCCCGGATGGTTGTCGGGTCCTCGGCGGACGTACTGGACTATCTCGTCGATGTTGTTACGCGTGACCTTTATCTTCTGCGTCATCTCCTTTGCGATGCTCTCGGGCACGCCTATCTGGTTGACCGAGAGCGTCGGGTCGGGCGAAATCACGGTTCTGGACGAGTAGTTGACACGTTTGCCCGACAGCGAGCCACGGAAACGTCCTTCCTTACCCTTCAGCCTCTGGGACAACGTTTTGAGCGGTCTTCCCGAACGGTGGTGGGCGGGCGGAGTGCCCGATATCTCGTTGTCTACGAAGGTCGTGACGTGGTACTGCAGTAGTTCCCAGAGGTCTTCGATTATGAGCTGCGGCGAACCGGCTTCGCGGTTCTCCATGAACCTCTGGTTTATACGTATGATGTCGACAAGCTTGTGCGTCAGGTCGTCCTCCGAACGTTGACCGCTGTCGAGCGTGATGGAGGGACGCGCCGTCACAGGCGGCACCGGAAGCACGGTCAGAATCATCCACTCGGGACGTGCGCGTTCGGGGTCGATACCGAGCGGCTTCAGGTCTTCGTCGGGTATGCGTTCGAACCTGTCGCGTATGTCGCTCGGCATCAGCTTCTGTTCGTCCTCGTAGTAAGTCGTCGGCTTGTCGTGTTTCACGTCCTTCTGCTCGGCGTCACAGTGCGGACAGACGGAGTTCTTACGCGCCTCACGTATCGCCGCCTTCGTAATCTTGTCCAAGTCCTCTTCAAGGGCACGCGCCGTCTCTAGCTTGTCGAGATACTTCTGCTTCTGCGTCGGCGTCAGGAGGAGTCGCGCACAGTCGTGGCACGTGCCGCGCAGGAGACGCCGAATCAGCTTCGAGAAGCCGGGATGCACGACGGGAGCGGCTAGCTCAATATGTCCGAAGTGTCCTTCGCACTGTCCCGAACGTTTGCCGCACGTCTTGCACTGAAGACCGGGGTCTATGACGCCTAAGCGCGGGTCCATCAGACCCATGTCGATGGGGAAGCCGTCGTCGTCGTAGGTGTCGGCTGTTATGATTTTGGTCACCGACATCTCACGGTACTCCTGCGGACTCATCAGACCGAACTCTACCGAGCTTATCTTCTTGGGTGTCGTGTTCATGCTCATTTTATACTGCGTCCTCCAGTTCGAGTCTTGGTGCTATGCCCAGCGACTTCATCTCGTCAAGGAGAAGCTTGAAAGCGTAGCTCATCTCTATCCTGTGTATGTTGCTCTCCTCTCCACAGTTGGGGCAGTAGACACGGTTCTGCCGTGCGTCCTCGGTCGCCGTCATTCCGCACTCGTCGCAGATATAGATGAGTTCGCGGTCCGACTCGTCTAAGAGGCGGTCTTTGAGTGTCAGCGCGGCACCGTGTCCGATAAGAACGTCGCGCTCCATCTCTCCTATGCGTAGACCGCCTTCGCGTGCGCGTCCCTCTGTGGGCTGGCGCGTCAGAACCTGTACAGGTCCGTGCGAGCGGGCGTGTATCTTGTTGCTCACCATGTGGTGGAGCTTCTGGTACAGGATGATGCCGGTGTAGACATCCGCCTCGACCTTCTCGCCCGTGATACCGGAGTACATCTCCTCCTTGCCCGAGTGCTTGAAGCCGCGTTCCGCGACCACGTCGCGCAGGTCTTCCTCGTCCTCGCCCGTGAACGCGGTGCCGTCGACACGGCGTCCTTCGAGCGCGCCCGCCTTGCCGCCGAGCATCTCCAGAACGTGCCCGACCGTCATCCGCGACGGCAGAGCGTGCGGGTTTATGATGAGGTCTGGTACGACGCCGTCCTCCGTGAAAGGCATGTCCTCCTGCTTCGCTATATGTCCCGCCACGCCTTTCTGACCGTGGCGCGACGCGAACTTGTCACCCATCTCGGGTACGCGTTGGTCACGTACGCGTACCTTCGCAAGCTTGTTGCCCTCCTCGTTCTCCATGAAGATGACGGTGTCGACGATTCCCGACTCGTTCGACCGCACCGTGACCGATGTCTCGCGCCGTTTCTGCGGCGATATTCCGCTAACGTCCTCGGGTTCTTCAAGGAAACGCGGCGGCGAAGTCTTACCTATGAGAACGGAGTTCGAACCTACGGGCGTCTCGGGGTTGATGAGACCGTCCTCGTCCAAGTCCTTGTAGGCTTCCTCGCCCTTGTGCCCCCTAACGTCGTCCTCAGGTATCTCGAAACGGTCTTCCTGTCCTCCGGGGTAGTGGCGTCCTTCGCCCTCGTACGTTCTGAAGAAGTGGGACCGCGCGAGTCCACGGTCGACGCTTCCCTGATTCAGGATGAGAGCGTCCTCAATGTTGAAGCCCTCGTACGACATCACGGCGACTACGAAGTTCTGCCCCGCAGGACGGTCTGCGTAGTTTATCGCGTCTCCCGTCTGTGTCTTGACTGCGGGCACCTGCGGGTAGTGCATCAGATGCATCTGGGTGTCGGCGCGCACACGGTAGTTCGCGCTCGGAAGACCGAGCGACTGCTTCACCATGCCCGCACCCATCGTGATACGCGGCGAGGCGTTGTGTTCGGGGTACGGAACCATGCCCGCGCCTATACCGAGTATGAGCGACGGGTCGACTTCGAGATGCGTGTGGTCCTCTGTCACCTCGTCCTCGTCGACCGCGACGAGTATGTCCTCCTCCTCGTTGGCGTCGATGTACTCGATTAGACCTGCCTCAACGAGGTCGTTGAACTCTATCTCGTCGTTATTGAGCATCTCAATATGCTCCTGCTCAACCATCGGCTCACCGTCGCGGACGACGATGAGCGGACGACGTGCGCGTCCCGGTCCCGTCTCGACGAAGACCTCGCGTGTACGGTCGTCGATGTAGACGTTGACTTGGTCGCTTATCTCGCCCCGTCGTCTCGCAAGCTTCAGATTCTCGACAAGTGCCTCAGGAGACTCGTGCGTACCGACGAGGCTTCCGTCGACGTATACCTTTGATTCTTGGATAGCCATTTTCAGTCTGCCTCCGCTTCAGTAGTTTCTTCGTCTGTCTGTGCCTCAGCCTCTACCTCCTCGGCTTCCTCTTCCTCCTCCTCAGTCTCCTCCTCTATGTCGATGTCGTGTGCTATGCTCTTCACGCCGAGTTCGACTAGCTTCCTGTCGAGGTTCGACGTGTCCTCGATGCCCTTCGATATCTCGACGCTCTGAGCGAAGTTCTTCACCAGCCCACAGTTAGGACCTTCGGGCGTCTCGCCCGGACAGATACGTCCCCACTGTGTGCTGTGAAGGTCGCGCGCCTCGAAATGCGGCTGTGCGCGCGAAAGCGGCGATACGACACGCCGCAGGTGCGACAGGACAGCCATGTGGTCCGCCCTGTCAAGAAGCTGTGCGACGCCGCTCCTGCCGCCGACCCAGTTTCCTGTTGCGAGCGGATGTTCAAGACGTTCCGTCAGAACGTCCGAACGCACCACCGTGTCGACACGTAGTTCGCGGTTACGCATGTTGGCACGCTCCAACTGGTACTTCACGTCGCGCGCTAGCTTGTTGAGCGCGACGCGGAACAGGTCCTCCATCAGGTCGCCGGATATCTTGAGGCGTTTGTTCGAGTAGTGGTCCTTGTCGTCGGGTGTGCGCGTCCCGAGAGCGAGTTCGAAACAGGTCTCCGCCATCCGGCAGAGGTAGTGCGCCTTAGCGATACGTACCTCCGCCTCGTTCTCGCTCACGTCTTCGAGATGCGGCAGGAGGTAGCGGTCAATGACGTAGTCGGCGCGTTTACGCTGGTACTCCTGCGCCTGTCCGCGCGCGACCTTCTGTCCAAGAAGCTCCATCGCCTCCTCCTTGGTCTGAACCTCCGCCTCCTCAAGGTTTTCGAGCATGAACTTGACTATCTCGGGGTCGCTGCTCACCGACTGGACGATGTCCTCGTCCGTCTCCAAGCCGAGCGCGCGCACCAACGTCACGAAGTTGATGTTGTTCGAGACGCTCGGGAACGAAACTTCAAGCAGAGAGTCGCGCCCGCGCTCGACGACTACGAGCGCGCGGTAGCCCTGTCTGTGAGAGAAGACCTTGGCGACCTGTATGTCGTCGCCGTACTTCGTGTCGCGCTCCGCCAAGATGGTGTTGGGTGCTAAGTCCTCGCTCGTCATCAGGACGCGCTCGCTTCCGTTGACGATGAAGTACCCACCGGGGTCGGCGGGGTCCTCTCCCTGCATTACTATCTCATCGTCTGTCAGACCTTCCAAGTTACAGTTTTTGCTCCCCATCATGATAGGAAGGTCGCCGATGTAGGTCGTCGAAGGCTCGTACTCACGCTCGCCCTCAACTATCTGCATCTCCATATGCATCGGCGCGCTGTACGTGATGTTGCGGAGGCGCGCCTCCTGCGGATAAAGCGGCTCCTCGCTGCCGTCGGCTTCCTGCACGACGGGCTTTCCGATTTCGACACGTCCGAGACGGACGTAGACCTCTTCCTCGCCTTCCTTCTCCCCTATGTCGGTGTCTATAGTCCTCTGTTCGTCCACGACACGCTGCATGCCGTGTTCTAAGAAGTTGTTGAAAGACTCTATGTGGTGCTCTGCTATCCTGTCGGCGTCGAAGTAGGCTTCTGCGAGTTTTTTCCTTTCCATGTTATTTATTCGTCCACGATAATGCGGTACGCCACAGCCGTCTCGGCTGTAGGCGACTCTCTCACTACCTTGACCACGTCCCCTGGCTCGCCGTCAGTCTCCTTTATCGCGGCGTCGAGCCGTCCTATCTTGGGTAGGTCGGTCTTCCTTATGTCATACCTATCCGTCAGCTCCTCAACTTCGTCGTCGTCAAGGACTACGTGTTCCGGCACCATCTCGTGGTCGAGGGCGTTGTACTTACTCATGGTTCCTCCCTGTCGAAAAACTCCGTAGCATCGGGCGTTAACTCTTTAAGGAACGCCCACATTAAACTTTTGTCTTTTAACCGCCGGAGACGGGTTTCGAAAGCAGGCGGCGCGGTGTTCAGAGGTCTCCCCACGCCTTCCGCGCACGTCCCCATGACGACATGTCGGCTATCCACCGCGCGGCGACGAACTTCTTGAGGAACTTGCCGCGGAAGCCGCCCATCGTCTTTATCGGGAACTTGACTCCGGGCGGAACCTTGATATCGTGCGCGATGGCTTTCTCACCTATCGATATCAGGGTGCCTTTGTCGTCGTACTTCCACTCCTTGAGGGGCTTGCCCTCCATCGCACGCGGTATGTTGACGCCCGCGACCTCGGCGGCTTGCCACGCAGACTGCGCGGTGGGTGGCGCGGGGTTGCCGTTCTGGTCTATGAGAGCGGTGTCGCCGATTGCGAAGACACGTTCGTCGTTGGTCGAGAAGTCGGAAGCAGTCTCGATACGTCCGCTTCTCTCGTCGGTCTCGATGTCGTC
>JAQZDD010000263.1 GCA_028751055.1 Euryarchaeota archaeon Ods04
CGACGGCGACAACGCTGTACTCGTCTGTCACGCTCTCACGGGAAGCGCGCACGTCGCGGGACGCGAGGAGGACCGCGGAACGAGCGGACAGGCGGCGGCTTGGTGGGACGACGTCGTCGGTCCGGGGAAGGCGATAGACACCAACGAGTACTACGTCGTCTGCGTCAACGTCCCGGGTTCGTGCTACGGCACGACAGGTCCTGCGAGCGAGAACCCAGCGACTGGCGAACCCTACGGTCCCGACTTTCCGCCCGTGACTGTCACCGACTGGACGCGCGCACAGAGACGTGTCCTTGAACTCTTGGGCGTTGACGTACTGCACGCCGTCGTCGGCGGAAGCGTCGGCGGCATGAACGTTCTCGAATGGGCGAAACTCTATCCCGACTACATCGAACGTCTCATACCCGTCGCAACCGCGGCGCGTCTCGACCCACAGTGTCTCGCGCTCGACGCCGTCGCACGCCGTGCCATACTTTCGGATCCAAACTGGAACGGCGGCAGATACTACGACACCGACGAGAAGCCCGACGACGGACTCGCTCTTGCGCGTCAGATAGGACATATCATGTACCTGTCGAAGGACTCGATGGAGCAGAGGTTCGGCAGGAGGAGCGCGCGCCGCGAACCCAGCGACGACGCGGTCGTAACAGACGACCCAACGGCGGACTTCTTCCCGTACCGAGACGTCGAGTCTTACCTTGACTATCAGGCGGGCAAGTTCGTGAAACGTTTCGACGCCAACTCGTACCTCTACCTCCTCCGTGCCATGGACTCGTACGACCTTTCGAGCGGCTACGAGTCGGACGCAGACGCACTCGCCGCCTTCTCGGGAAGCGCGCTCGTCATCTCGTTCACGGGTGACTGGCACTTCACCGTCGAACAGTCGGAGTCACTCACAGAGGCTTTCGAGAAGGCGGGTGCAGACGTACGCCACCGTGTCATAGAGAGCGACTATGGACACGACGCCTTCATCGTCGAACCCGAGAAGATAGGTCCGCCTCTGAGGTCGTTCCTCCGGACGAGACCTTAGTTCGTCCGTATCTGTCCGTAGTTCTATCCGCAAGCCGTACGTCATACGTTGCCGTGTTTTATCCGGAAGGTTTATCGGGACTGTCGAACCTAAGACGGATAAGATGCGCAAGAACAGAGTTCTGTTAGTGCTCGTAGTTGCCAGCGTCGCGCTTGTCCTGTCAGCCGGTGCCGCCGCGGCACAGGACGTGTCGGTGAGTGCCGACGCACAGGCGACAGAGGGCGACAGCGTGCTGATAGACACCGTGGAGATAGACGAAGACGGCTGGGTAGCCGTCTACGAGGAGTCGGTACTCGAAGAGCCGGACTTTGACAGCTTAGTCGGCGTCGAGGCTGTCGACGAAGGTACACACACGAACATTGATGTCGAGACGGAGATAGAGGAGCACGGCTTCTACTACGCTGTTCTCCATTACGACGAGTCCGCCGCTACCGAGTTCGACTATCCCGACGACCCCGTAGTGACCGACGACGACGGTAACGACGTACAGGACTTCTTCTTCGTCTCCGTGGAGACAGAGGAGCTTGCCGCCGGGGCTGAGCAGTTTGAAGACGTAGATATTAGGAGCTTCCTTCTCAATTACGCTGAAACCAACCAGCAGAAGCGCGAGATAGAGCACCGTCTCTCCAACCTTCGTGACAGTGTCGACGAACTCGAAGATAGGGAGGACGAGGACGTGGAGGACGAGCTCCAGAACCTGCGTGACGAGATAGACGCAGAGGAAGAGTTCCTTGAGGAACTGGAAGTTACCCTCGCCGACCGTGAGGAACTCCTGCGCCAGATAGAGGAGATGGGGGCTGAAGAAGTCGATGACGACGACGACGCAGATGACGACGCCGACGAGGAAACCGATGACGACGAAGAAGACGATGACACCGAACCTGAAGGTCTGCCCGGCTTCACGGCTGTCGCCGCGCTCGTCGCGCTCCTGACAGGCGGCGCGCTTCTGAGACGCAACGAGTAAACCGGATGACGGTAGAACTTTCGGGAGTAGAGCTTACGAACCCCGTTCTTCTTGCTTCGGGTATCCTTGGCTCGACGGGTGCGTCGCTCAGCCGCGCTCACAGGGCGGGTGCGGGTGGTGTCGTGACGAAGAGCGTAGGTCCGAGACCGCGCGAGGGACATCCCGGTCCCAACGTCTTTGTCGAAGACTCGGGCGAGTACGCGCTCAACGCCGTCGGTCTCTCGAACCCCTCGGACGGTTTTACTGACGAGGTTGAGAAGGTTGACGGAACGACCGTCGTGAGCGTATTCGGCGGTACGGCGGACGAGTTCGCCGACGTGGCGCGCACGTTCGAGCCGTACGCCGACGCCTTCGAACTGAACGTCTCGTGCCCACACGCCGAGGGATACGGCGTGGCGATAGGTGCCGACCCCGAACTGACGCACGGCGTGACAGAAGCGGTCGTCGACGCCGTCGACGCCCCCGTCTGGGTGAAGATGACACCCGACGTGGCGGACGTGACGGAGATAGGCATGGCGGCACAGGAAGGCGGCGCGTCCGCCGTCGTCGCCACAAACACGCTGAGCGCGCTCGCAATCGACGTAGAGTCTGGACGCCCGATACTCGGTAACACGCACGGCGGCATGAGCGGAAGCGCGCTCAAGCCCGTCGCCGTC
>JAQZDD010000161.1 GCA_028751055.1 Euryarchaeota archaeon Ods04
AGCGGTGCCGACGGACGTGTCGTCGCGCAGGACGTGCTACGTGCGGCTAAGGAGAAGCAGGAGGCGGTTGAGGAGGAGAACGGACGCGACAAAGGGATAGTACCGACGACAGACGCAGGAGATGAAGAGCCGACTTACGTGCACGGAGACGAGGACGAGTTCGGTGAACGCGCACCGGCGGTCGAGCCTGAGACGACTGAGGAGACTACGATGTTCGGCGACTCGCCTCCGACCAGTATCGTGGACGAAGTCGGGACGGACGAGCCGGACGAGCCAGAAGAACCCGACGAGACGTATGTAACGGACAGGACGACCGGAACAGACGAAACTGCTGAAACCGTCGAAGGCGACGAGGTGGACGAGACGGAAACGGGAGACGGATGGACCGCGACGGAGCCGGAAAACGGAACGGCGGAAGAGACGTGGGACGAGCCGGAAGATGAGCCGGGAGTAGGCACGGAGGAAGAAGATACGTGGTCGGAAACCGAGGACGAAACGGCATGGGACGAACCGGAGTCCGAGACGGAGGTAGAGGCTGAGACTTCGGAAGTGCCGGACAGTGAGACGGACGTAGAGGACGAGACTTGGGACGAACCCGAGACTGGGATGGATGCAGAAGACGACACATGGGACGTATCGGAGACTGAGGTGGAGGATGAAACGACATGGGACGAACCCGGGAGTGGGGTGGATGCAGAAGAGATGGATACGTCGGACGAAGAAGAGACGTTGACGAAGCCGGAGACAGAGGACGAGACACCGGCGGAGCCTGAGACGACCGCAGAGTCAACTGTGCCGTTCACGACAGGGACGGAGCGCGCCGCCGACCGTCTCGTACGCTCGGCGGACGCACCGCTTTTTACCCACCACGATATGGCGGACGCCGAGAGGCTCGTCGAGGTACGCGAGAGGCTACGCGACGAGGTCGAGACAGGTCTGACTTACACGCCGTTCCTCGTCAAGGCGTGCGGCGTCGCCCTTGAAGACCACCGTGTCTTCGGTTCCGCCGTCGCGCCCGAAGCCGACGAAGGCGACGAACACGACGCCTACGGAGCCACCGTCCAAGACGAAGAGGACGACGGAGTCGATGTCTCCGTGGCTGTCGAGACTGAAGACGGCTTGAGGTTTCCCGCGATTCGGAACGTCGACCAGAAAGGCGTCGCCGAGATAGCGGAGGAGATAGACCGACTCGCCGAGCGGGCACGCACCGGTGAGACATCAGAAGAGGCGGAGAAAGGCACGTTCACGGTCTACAACGTCGGCGGCGTCGGCGGCGAAGGTACGACGGTGCTACCCGTCCGTTCCGGAACCGCCGCGGTGGGCATCGGCGAGATACGCAGGCGTCCGTACGTCGTCGAGGACGAGGTCGTGGCGCGGTACACCGTACCTATCTCGCTCACCTTCGACATCCGTGTCGTCGAACCTTCTCGTGGCGCGCGTTTCACGAACGACCTCAAACGGTACCTCAACGACCCTATGGAGATGCTCCTCTGAGGAAAAACCAGATACTAAAAATCACAGCGACGTAGCTAACGTCTTTGTTCTCAGCAGGGGGGAGTAAAAAACTGGCTGGGGAGTGGCTGTCCGTCGCTTGGGTGGGTGCGACGGCCGAGACACGCAGGTGGGGACCGTCCTGCGCGTCTTGCATTCCGTGATTAGATGGGGTTACATATAAAGATTACTCCGTGTTTATCATTTGTGATAGAATTCGCTGTGTCGCGCAGCATGTCTTTTTTACTCGAACTTCCTCCCACCACGGCATCTGACACAGAACCCCGACGACGCGTCGTAGTGGTCGTCGCAGACGGTGCCGCCGCACGAGTCGCACGTGTGGAGCGCGCGGTTCGAGCAGACGTAGCAGGCACCCTGTACGCTCATGCGTATGGTATGCACTAAGCCCACAAAAACCTACCCTAAACCCATCGGGTTTATCACAACGGAACACATAGAGATGAACGCGGATGGTGTTCGATAGAGTCAAGAAATTAGTAGGAGGTGGCTCCGACAAAGAGGGCAGCACCGGCGGCGGCGAAGGCGTCGTGATGCCCACTAACTCCAAGGTTGTCAAGAAGACTGCCAAGGAGGTCGACCTGTCTCGCGGAGATGTCAAAGACGCGGTAGAAAAGTTTCAGGAGGTCGGAGCCATGGCGTATCCTGCTATCGACCAGAGGGCTGTGCGCGGCGAGGGCGACAAGTCGAGCAAACCCGACGACGACGGAGGTCCTTCGTTTCTGTACGTTATCCATGAGGACGACGAGGTTCTGGTTATAGGCGGAGCAAAGAACATAATCCACACGTTTGCCGACAGGCTCAACATGTCTAACACGGAGACACGCGCAGTCACCGTGGCTAACAGGATAGCGGGCGACAAGAACGGCTTTTCGGAACACATAGTGATGGACGATATCTTTATCGTCCCGAAGAAGGGCGGCTCCGAGAGAGGTGCAGAGGCACTCGGCGGCATCGCTGGGAGGGACGAAGACGTCAGGGGTGACGAGGAAGCCCTGCGTGAGGTTGAGGAGAACGGCTTCGCGCTACAGGTCTCGGAAGTCTTCGACGAGCCGCTCGACCTCGACGAAAAGAAGCCGATGGGCGTCTCCTACGGCTGTGAAGACGGCATCATAACCCTGACGCTGACACCCAACCCCAACGAGTCCGACGGCGACTACCGCGCCGTCGTGAACACCGAGGGGGGCGTTCTCATACCTCGTGAGATAGCCATCGGTCTCGGTATAGAGCACCGCGAAGTCGAATGGGAGCGGGACGACGAGAGAGTAATTGGCAGGATGGAGGACGGTAGCATAGACGAAGACATAGAGGACAGGGTGAAGACCGCTCTCTCGAAGGACAACATCGAGGAGGAGATACAGGTGCATCTGCCCGGTAGCCACGCGACGACGCTTGGTATGGGTGAGGACGACGAGGTGGCGCTCTACCTCGAACCCAACGAAGACGACTTCTCTATTGTTCTCACGTCTGATATGTCCGACGCGCCGACTGACAGGACTGTCGAGATAAAGAACATAGGGACGGGCACCGAGATGCTGTGTTTCGCACTCCCCGAAGAAATAGCCGATGTTCTCGACGTGGACGACGACGAGGAGCGGCAGATAGAGTGGGGGCTACGCGGCGAAGAACTCGTCGGGGCTGTCGTTCGCTGAGCGCGACGTGTCAGAAAGCGTATTTCAGAACGTCAGGTGTTCGCGGCAGATATGTTTCGGCTTGCCGTCCTCGTACTCGGTCACGCCTATCTTGCCGACGCTTCCCCCGCGGTGCGACTCGGTCTCCTCGGGTTCTAGGTAGATATCGTCGCCGCATTCGTCGCATACGACTTTCTTTGCCATACGTAAGCTTTTGTTCTCTGTCCGCATAACGTTGGCGCATGACGACATACTACGAGGACATAGAACCCGGAGACACGGTAGAGTTCGGCGGTCGCACCGTAACGAAGGATGAGATGGTTGAGTTCGCCGAGAAGTACGACCCTCAGCCGTTCCACGTCGACGAGGAGGCGGCACTCGAGAGCTTCTTCGGCGGTCTGGTGGCGAGCGGATGGTTTACCGCCGCCGTGGTGATGCGTATGACCGTAGACCACCATCTCGACGAATGGGCGTCGACCGGCGCGCTCGGCGTCGGCAACCTGAGATGGCACGCGCCCGTCTACCCGGGCGACACGCTCTCGGTTCGCAC
>JAQZDD010000065.1 GCA_028751055.1 Euryarchaeota archaeon Ods04
CTTCGAAACGTATCCTGTCTTCCCCTCAATACGGACATCGGCTTCACAAGCCGTCACAGCGGCGCGCACGATACCGTCGGCGAGACGGACCGCATCGCTCGGGAGCGCGGTGTCGGGCGACCGCCACTCGACAGTCCCGAAGCCGTTACGCAGCTGTACAGGAGTCCAGACACAGCTGTCGGGGCAGAAGTTGGCTTCGACGGCGCGTCTGTCGACGCCAGCCTCGGTAGCCGCGACGACGAACTCCTCATGGCGTCTTTCGAGACGCCTTCGCCACTCGTCTTTACTGTCGACATACCGCCAGAGGCGTCCTTGGTGAGGAACGCCTTCGTAAGCCTTCCAGCGGTAGAGTTCGGAGCGCGCACCTGCGACCGTCCTCTTGCCGTCGGCGTACGGCGACGAGTTGACAAGAGCGAGCGCGGGGTCGAGCGCGATGAGTGTGTTAAGCTGGTCGACCTCGAATCCGGACTGCTGTTCGACGTGCACATGCGTCCCCGCGCAGTACCTCGCGTGCTTGAAGCTTCTGCCGACTACGGCGTTCTGTATCCGGTTCCTGTCGCTCGGTAGCTCGTGTATTCTTCCGGAGTTGAGCGGCGTCCCGAGAGGGACGAGATGCTTGCCGAGTTCGTCGGCACGTCTCAGAACCCCCGCGACCCTCTCGAAAAGCTCGTCGCGTAGCTCCTCCGTCGTCTCGCATGGAGTCGTCTTCACCTCGACGAGAGGCTCGACGAACTCGCGTTCCACACCTTCGGACGAGTCCACGACGCCACCGGGTTCGACCAGCCGTCCTTCGCCGTCGACTACCCAGTATTCGACCTCTATGCTCCGTCGGACTTTTTCCATTCTGTTTGTTAGCGCGCTTGTTTCTTGCATTTCTTAAACTGAAAGAGATTTTGTCACCTTTATTTAGCACCTATATGCAGTATTTCCCGACATCTACAAACTCACTTAGAGGAGGCAGTATAAAAACTTTGCTTGAACGACGGAAGGTGCTCTTAGGCTTCTGAGGGCATCGGGTTTATCGAAGGTTTCAGGCTGTTTGAGTGAACTGAAGCTTCACGAGACAGCGAGTTACGGTGAGGTACGAGCGAGAAAACGAACGAAACCACACGGGACAGCGTTCGCGGTTTTTTCGGAGTTGTCGCTAACTATAGGTAAATCTGCCTCTACATCGAAGAATTAAACCACAATAAGGCTCGCCGAAGCCGACTGCGTGGGACCGGATTTGAACTTTGGTCGTTCCGCGGTCACTCCGCTCCGTTCACTGCCTCGGTTCACTTCCGTTCACCGAGTCGCTGACGCTCCACTCACGAGTTCAAATCCGTCCTACTTAATCGCTCGCTCCGAAAAGTCGCCCGCTCTTTGCGTGGGACCGGATTTGAACCGGCGGACCCCTACGGGACAGCGCCCTCAACGCTGCGCCGTTGGCCTGGCTTGGCTACCCACGCGCAAACTTCAGTAGAACGATGGACAACTTTAGACTTTCCTTTCCCCGTCGCCGTTTTGTGTCTTGGTCACGTCTGTAGCCCATGGACTGCACGTACTGCGGAAGTAACGTACACCAAAACACGCCGGTCTTCGTTCAGGAGGACAGGGAGTTCAGACGCGTCGACGTAGGACAGTTCTGTAGCTACGCGTGTCTCTCTGCGTACATAGACGAGGAAGGTCTCAACGACGACACGGAGCGCGAATCTGACTCCGGCGACACTATATGAAGCCTATCGAGAACGGATACTCATACCGACGTCTGTCGCTCGCCCGTATCGCCGCCTTGACGACCAAGACGAGGTTGACGAGAACGAGCAAGGGAGGCAGGAGTATCAGAAGAATTCCGATAGGAGGGACAAGGAAAAACGAGGTAAACGTCAGAAAGCCAGCCACCAAGATGTAGACCGTCATAGAAATCTGGAAGTTGAGCGACTCCCTCGCGTTGAACTCGGCGAACCTTCCCTCCTCCTTGGACAGGAGCAACACTATGAAAGGTCCCAGAACGTTTCCGAGCGGCACGAAGAATCCCGCGAAAATCGATAGATGAGCAGCGATTGCCCATTTACGTTCTCCCTCAGAAACGTCGGAAGCATGACTCATCGTGTCAGTCCGCGCCCGCCTTCTCGCCTCTCTCGGTCTCAGCACGCTCACAGCTCTCGCCCTCTATCTCGACGGGATAGGAGCCTGTCACACATCCCGTACACATCTCGGAGCGCGGCATGTCGAGCGAATCGGCGATATCGTCGGGTGTGAGGTATTCGAGGCTGTCGGCACCTATCTCGTCACGTATCTCCTCAACGGACTTGTCGCTCGCCATGAGTTCGTCACGCGACGCCATGTCGATGCCGAGGTAGCACGGCGCGACGATAGGCGGAGAGCCGACGCGGAAATGCACTTCCGACGCGCCCGAGTCACGTAGAAGCTTGACTAACTGGCTTGAAGTTGTGCCGCGCACAATCGAGTCGTCGACGAGCGTCACGCTCTTGCCCTCGATGTTGGAGTCCATCGTGTTGAGCTTGAGCCTTACCGCCGTCTCGCGCGCCTCCTGTGTCGGCATTATGAACGTGCGTCCGACGTACCTGTTCTTCATAAGAGCCTCGGAGTACTCCAGACCACCCGCTTCTGCGTAGCCGCTTGCGAAAGCACGCCCAGAGTCGGGCACGGGCGAGACGATGTCGGTGTCGACGCCGTGGTTCTCGTACAGAAGTCTTCCCATCTCACGCCGTGCGTCGTAGACGAGCCTCTCGTCTATCGTCGAGTCGGGACGCGCGAAGTAGACGTACTCGAAGAAGCAGTGAGCGGGACGTTCGTCGAAAAGCTGGTACGACTCGAAGCCTTCGCCGTCGTCGTCGAGCATGACGACCTCTCCCGGGCGTACGTCACGGACAAGTTCCCCGCCTAAGACATCGACTGCGACCGACTCGGACGCGATGATGTAGCCGTCTTCTATCTTTCCTATGCAGAGAGGACGTATGCCGAGAGGGTCGCGGACGCCCACGACACGGTCGTCGTGCATGAGTGTCAACGAGTACGCGCCCCTGATGCGGCGCATCGTCTTGTCGATAGCCTCAAGCAGTCCGTGTTCGACCAAGTTCGACGCGAGTTCGTGAACCATGACCTCGGTGTCCGAGTCGGTCGAGAAGGTATGTCCGCGCTCCTCGAAGTCGGCGCGTACCTCGTCCGTGTTGACCAACGTGCCGTTGTGCGCGAGCGCGAGAGAGCCGCGTTTCGACGTAACCGTGTACGGATGGCACGAGTTCTCGTTTATCTCGCCCGCGGTCGGGTACCGGAGATGTCCGACAGAGGCGAGTCCGTGGAGATGTCCGACGTCGTCCTCGTCGAACACCTCCGATACGAGACCGAGACCTTTCTTAGAGTGCTGCTGGAAGCCGTCGTGCGTAACGATGCCCGCACCTTCCTGTCCGCGGTGCTGGAGGGCATAGAGAGCGTAGTAAGTGGGCAGGGCGGCGTCACCTTCGGAAAGCTGTATCCCGACGACGCCGCATTTCTCCTGCATGACCTTTCTCAGTTATCGCCTGCTTTGTTCTCCCAGCTGTACGACTTCTGCTTCGACGACTTGCCGAATCCGCAGCTGGAGCAAACCTTCTTCTTCACGTGGTAGCTCTTCTCTCCGCAACGTCGGCACTTGACGTGTACCTTCTTCTGTCTCTTGCCTTTGCTCGGTGTACCTTTAGCCATCTTGTTCGGAGACACGTTGTCCCCGCGTATAACCGTTTTGTCTCCTCCTCCCGACTGACGGAGACGAACTAACCGAACGTTTAACCTCCGCGCCTACCCGTTCCCGTTATGGAGATACGTTCGAGACACCATCTGCGCGACGACGAGGCGGACGGTCTACGCGACGCGCTCAGGGACGCCGTGGGTGTCGCGCCCGCCGACGACGCGAACATCGAGGAGGCGGAGGTCGAGGACGGACCGGACCTCTTCCTCGTCGACGGAGAACCGCTCGTCGTGCGTATCGACGGCGAGTACTTCGTGACCGTACAGGGCGCGTTAGCACTCGAACCCGACCGCCATCTCGTGACGGTCGACGCAGGCGCGGTCGAGTTCGTGACCAACGGCGCGGACGTGATGCGCCCCGGAATCGTCGAAGCCGACGAAGACATCGAGGAAGGCGACTTGGTCGTCATCATCGAGGAGAACCACGGGAAGCCTCTCGCCGTCGGGCGCGCGCTCACGGACGGCGGCGACATGACGGGCGACGAAGGGCGTGTCGTCGAGTCCGTCTACCACGTCGGAGACGAACTCTGGGAGTTCGAGCCTTAGCTTCGTTACGGGCGCGTTTCCGTGTCTGTCCCGGTATTCCGACTCCGCACGACGCGCGTCTGACAAAGAGTTATTAACGCTAAAACAGTTCTTTCTGGCATGAGCATAGTAGAGAAGATTCTCGGACAGCCCAGCGGAAGGAAGTCGAAGGAGTACGAGGAACTCGACATAGAGCAGTACGAGGAAGAGGTAGCACAGCCTGAGGTAAGAAGACGGATACATATCGCGGAGATACGTGGACAGGAAGGCGTCATGGACGTGAAAGACCTCGTCTACGACGGCGACATAGTTCTCGTAGACATATCGCACTTCAACGCGAACGACAAGAGACTCGAAAGCCTGATGGAGGAGTTCCGTCAGGTCACAGCCGAGGTCGGCGGCGACATCGTACAGAAAGGTGACAACCAGCTGATTATTACGCCCGGCGGCATCGGTATCAGCCGCGAAAAGATAACGCGGTAACGGGACTTCCGTCTCTTCTACGGCGGATTCGCAACGGCGACATACTGTACCCTACCTAAACAGCTCTGATAAGACGTACCTCTCAGCTTTCCGGAGATGTTCGCTTGCAGTTCCGCGTGAGCATCCGAGTTCGTCGGCGAGTTCGTCCGCACTTACCTCACGTGGCGACGCATAGTAGCCGCGGTCAACGGCGAGACGGAGAGTCTCTATCTGCCGTTCGGTAAGCGTAGCCAGAGGACCGCGCGCCGCGGGGTTGTACTCCGTCATCGACTCCAGACTGGCGTTGACTTCGTCGGGCAGTCCGTCGACGGCAGCCTGTATCGCGTCCTCCCGACCGATGAGGGGCGTCCTTAGCCCTCCGTCGTCGGTGAACGTCATCGGCACGTCGAAAACGACTTCGTGTTGTCGCATGAGTCCAAGAAGAACGTCGCTCACACCCGTCGGCTCGAAATGGATATAGACCACGACGCCGTCGGGTGCGGGCGATATGTCGGTCACGATTCCGACATCCATCTCGGATACGTACGAACGAACGGCTTCTTCGGGTGCCCGGAACCAGATGAGTATGACCGCCGTGCCGTCTGAGAGCGTGTTGACGTGTTCAACCGTGCCGCTGACGACTTCGCGCGTCTCGGCGACGAACCGTGCGGGTTCGAACAGGTAGTCGTCGGGCGAACAGGAACGGAGCACAACCGTTGCGAGACGCATACATCGTCTATCCACTCACCAGATATAAAACCACCTCCATCCGGAGGCAGTACTGTTACTCGGTCGCCTGAGTAAGTACCTCCCGTGCATTCGAGTGTAGCTACAGGAGGTAACGACCGATGAGCGAGTCCGACTCATCCACAGCCACAGGCATGGCTTGGCCCTCCCCTCTGTCGAGCCGCGAAGCGAAGCTTCATCCGTTCGACTGGTACAGGGATAGACTCAACGAGGGGGCGTTACATTACGACGCAGACAGGAACTGCTGGGACCTGTTCAGCTACTACCTCTCGAAGGAAGTTCTCGGCGACTACGAGACCTACTCGTCGGAGCGCGCTGGTCTGTCCGACAGGGCACCGATATTTGCGCGGACGATGCTCGGCACCGACCCGCCCGAGCACACACGTCTACGTGAGCCTGTCGAAGGGTTCTTCCGCCCTAGAGCAGTTGCGGAACTCAAACCTCTCGTCGAAGAGACCGCTAACGAAATCCTTGCCGACGCGCTCGGTGGCGACCGGATGGATGTCGTGAACGACTTCGCGTATCCGCTTCCTGTCACCGTCATCTCGGAGGTTCTCGGCGTGCCAGCCGACGACCACTCGCTCTTTAGGAAGGCGTCGCGTATCTTGGCGTCCCCCGACGACGCCGACGAAACCCAAGAACTCGAACGGAGACGGATGGAGATAGGTGCCGAGGTATACGAGTCGTTACGTGACCTCGTCGAGAGGCGTCGTGAGGCTCCGCGCGACGACCTCGTCTCCAAGATGGTCACGTCGTCCTGTCTCTCCGACGAAGAACTCGTCGAGACCTGTCTACTACTGTTGCTTGCAGGGCACGAGACGACGGTCAACACCGTGACGAACACCGTGCGGTGTCTC
>JAQZDD010000233.1 GCA_028751055.1 Euryarchaeota archaeon Ods04
ACTGCGCGCTTCGCGTCGAAGCTTTGTAGGTCGACGGTCACGCCCGTCTCTGTCGTCGTTTCGTCCTCCTCGTGCTCGTCTATCTCGGTCACGCCCCTTTCGCGGAACTCGTCCTTGAACCTGTTGCGCGCGAACGACTTTATGATGCTCTTGACACGTTCCTCGCCCACACCGAACGGCAGGCTGTCGTAGCCGGGGTCTGTACGTGTCCTGTTTACGAAGAGGAGTCTTGCGTCGTCGTCGGAGGCGTCGGTGACCTCGTACTTCTTCGTGTGTGCGAGTGCCTCGACTTCGACCGCGCCGAAGACATCCTTCGTCATCGTCTCGGTGTCCTCGGAACTCTGTTCCCAGCCGTGTTTTTCGAGCGTCTCGTCGGGTATCTCTGGCGCGGGTACCGGAAAGCTCATCTTCCGTCGATAGCCGGATTAGCGGCATAAAGCCTTTCCTCCGGAGCGACGGCTGTGTCGGTCAGGGGACAAGTTCTATACTCCGCGCCCGACAACTTCGGACATGAACCTCTACGAGACGTTCGCACGGCAGGCGCGTTCGAAGCCCGACAAGTCAGCGGTCGTCGACCCCGACGGAGAAGACATCACGTACGCCGAACTCGAAGAGCAGGCGGCGAAGGTAGCCGCCTTCCTCGACAAAAATACGGAGGCGGGCGACTGTGTCGCGGCGCACATGCTCGACAACCCGACTATCGTCGCCGTCGCACTCGGCGCGTGGCGCGCCGGATGCGTCTTCATGCCTGTCAACTACCGTTTCGCGGTCGACGAAGTGGCTTACGTCTTGGACGACGTTGAGCCGTCTATCGTCGTCCACGACGCCGTCTTTGCCGGTACTGCGGAGACGGCTGTCAAAACCGCTGACTTAGACACCGATGTCGTACAGGGACACATGGGCGGCTTCGTCGAGGACGCCTTCGGCGACGCCGACGACGCACCCGAACCCGTGACGCGCCTCGACGACGAGACGGCGATAGTAATGCACACCTCGGGCACGACCGGCGACCCGAAGGGCGTCGTTCAGACACACCGCAACGTCGGCGCGCAGGTCGAGGCTGGCGTGACGACGTACGACGTGACCGAGGACGACACGTCGGTCGTTTCCGTACCTCTCTTCCATGTCGGCGGCTTCCACGGCGCGACGCTCATGTCACTATTCACAGGCGGCTCTTTCGTCGTGCATCCTGCGTGGGACGCCGCCGAGTGGGCACGTCTCATAGAGGCGACGGAGGCGACCGTCACAGGTCTCGTACCCGCTATGATGGTCGACGCGCTCGGAAACGAGGCGGCGCGCGACCGCGACACGTCGTCGCTGCGGATGAGCTTTTACGGAGGAAGCCCCGCCGCCGAGTCGACCCTCGAAGAGTTCGAGGAGGTCTTCGGTGTCGACCACCTTCTCAACTACTACGGACAGACGGAGGCATGCGGTCTCACGGTCGCGGGCACGCCCGAGACACCGCGTACGGAAGGCGCGCTCGGCAAGCCCGTCCAGACGGTCGAGGCACGCGTAGTCGAACCCGAGACGGGCGAGGAAGCCGACGACGGCGAGGACGGCGAACTCTGGCTAAACGGCGACTCCGTCATGCCGCGGTACTGGAACGCGCCCAAGAGGACGGAGCGTGCTTTCGAGGAGGACGACGACGGAACGCGCTGGTTCCGCACGGGCGACGTCGTGAGACGCGAGGACGGCGTCCTCTACTTCGTTGACCGTTTAGACGACATCATACTCTCGGGCGGCGAGAAGGTCGCGCCGTCACGTGTCGAGGACGTTATCGCCGAGATGGACGGCGTCGAAGCGGTCGCAGTCTTCGGCACTCCGGACGACCGTCTCGGTGAGAAGGTGACTGCGGCGGTAATCGGCGGCGACTCGTTGACCGCCGACGAAGTCGAGGAGTTCTGCGACGAACACGACGCGCTCGCGGGCTACGAGAAGCCGCGCCGCGTCCATTTCGTCGACTCTTTCCCCCGCACAGGAAGCCAGAAGATAAACAAGACAGAGCTTGCCGACGAACTCACTGAGTAACCCGTAGATAAGACGTCTGACCTGTTCAGTACTTCTCGAAGTACCTGTCCTGTAGCTTGACGAAGACAGCCATCAGGACGATGAAGGCGACGAGACCGACGCCTATGCGCGCCCAGTGTTCGAGACCCAGCGGCGTCACGTCGAAGAAGACTCCGACGGGCGTGTAAAGCACCACCATCTGTAACGTGAGCGCGACTGCGACGGCGACGACGAGCCACGGATTCGAGGTGAATCCCAAGCCGTACCTGTGCCGTATCGCCTGTATACGGACTATCTCGAAACAGACGAACGACGTGAAGACTACGGTGCGCGCCAAGTCGGTGTCGTGTCTGTGGACGTAGAAAAGAGGCAGGATGCAGGCAGCCATGAAGACGGCGATACCCACGATGGAGACGACCATGCGTTCCGTGATGACGCCCTCATCGGGTTCGCGCGGCGGACGTTCCATCACGTCGTCAGCCTCGGGGTCGACGCCCATCGTGACAGCGGGTATGCCGTCGGTCACGAGGTTTATCCAGAGTATCTGTATCGGCGTTATGACGAGACCGAATCCGAGCATCGTACCCGAGAATATCATGGTGACCTCGCCGCCGTTGCCCGAAAGCAGATAATTGACGAACTTGCGTACGTTGTCGAAGATACGCCGCCCTTCACGCACCGAGTCGCGTATCGTGGAGAAGTTGTCGTCTAAGAGGACGATGTCCGACGCTTGCTCGGTCACGTCGGTGCCGCGTACCCCCATGGCTACGCCCACGTCTGCGTTCTTGACCGCCGGCGCGTCGTTGACGCCGTCGCCCGTCATCGCTACTGTGTGGTCTGTCTCCTGCAGGGCTTTCAGGATACGTACCTTGTGCTCGGGTGTCGTGCGCGCGAACACCTCGGTGTCGACGACGGCTTCGCGTAACTCGGC
>JAQZDD010000259.1 GCA_028751055.1 Euryarchaeota archaeon Ods04
AGCATCTCGTCGCCTTAGAAGACGGTGACTGGAAGATAGTTCGTTGAATAGAGGCTTCCCTTTCTTTTCTGGTTTATTACAGCCGCTCCACGCCCGTTGCGATGCTCATCACGTACTCTCCTGTCGCAACCATCGGTAACCTGCGTGTCCGCCAGACGACGCCGTCCTTCTCGGCTTCGACCGTCTCCTTCGTCCCGCCGAATACGTCCGTGACCTCGAAGAGTTCGTCTCCCTTCTCGATGCGGTCGTAAAGGTCGGCGGATAGGTCGATAAGACCGCCGCGGTTGGCGTGTACCACATCGAAGCCTGTCGCGCGGAACTGCTCGTTGGGCGTCGAAGTCTCTCTGTCGATGAATCCGTAGTGTGAGAGGACGTTGAAGACGCCGCGGACGCCCTTGTTTACCGAAGTCATGTCCCATCCGACCGCGCCGCCTAACTCGGGGTCGACGAGCGGCACGCCGTCGTCGGGTGCGGCACGCGCCAACTGTCCGTCGGGTCCTTTCTGGTCCAGCACGTACTCCGTCCCGAAGGCACGCGCGAGTTCGAGGCATTCGTCGTGCAGACGGTGTCCACGCCCGCACCGCACGCGCACCTCGTCTATCATACGACTAGTCGAACCCTGATGCAGGTCGAGTCCTATGTCGGCGCGTTTCACGCCGTTGTCGTAGACTAAGTGTGCGAGACGTTCGCTGCTCGAACCGTCGGGGTCGCCGGGGAACGTCCGGTTAAGCTTGTTGCCGTCGAGAGGGTTCCTGTGTTCGGCGACCTGATAGCCGTGGTAGTTTAGTATACCGACGAGAAGTATGTCTCCTGATATCTCGTTGGGTTCGAGTCTTCTCACGACCTCACGGACGACGCCGACGCCGTTGAGTTCGTCGCCGTCGCTGACCGCCTGTACGTAGAGCGTCCTGCCTTCTTCCGCGCCGTTTACGACCGCTACCGGCAGACCGAACTCGGAGCCGTCGCGCGTCTCTCCTGCGCGCAGGATGCCGGTGTCGATCTCGCCCGGTGCCGCCTCCGCAGTCCCGAACTGGAGCATCTTTGTCTGCCCTACGATGGTTTCCCCGCAACATTACTTTCCCGGTTCTCTCCGCCGCCACGCCGTTTCTCGCGGTTCGAAGCACGTTTATATCTACAACGCGAATACTGAGCATAATGGGTTCTGACCGTTCTCTCGCCGACACATCGGTGACGGTCGTGGGTGGCGGTTTCGGGGGGCTTTCCGCGGCGTGCTACCTCGCCGACGCGGGCGCGGACGTGACGCTGCTGGAGAAGAACGAAGGGATGGGCGGACGCGCCAGCACTCTCGAAGCTGACGGATTCAGGTTCGACATGGGTCCCTCATGGTACCTGATGCCCGATGTCTTCGAGAGGTTCTTCGGACATTTCGACCGCGAACCGTCCGACTACTACGAACTCGAACACCTCGACCCGCATTACAAGGTCTTCTTCAAGGACGGCGACACCGTCGAACTTCCGAAGGAGGTCGGAGAAGCAGCCGACCTGTTCGACGAGTACGAGGACGGCGGCGGCGAAAAGCTCCGCGACTACCTCGACGAGAGCGAGAGAAACTACGAAATCGCAGTCGACAACTTCATCTACAAGGACAGGTCGCGCCTCCGGAACTGGCTCGACACGTCGGTGATGCGCGCCGCACCCATCGGTCTCAGCATGCTCGGCACGATGGAAAACCACGTCCACGACAGGTTTGAGAACGACAAGCTCCGTCAGATTCTCCAGTACACGCTCGTCTTCTTAGGCGGGTCGCCCAAGAACACGCCCGCTCTCTACAGCCTGATGAGCCATGTCGACTTCAACTTGGGCGTCTACTACCCCGACGGCGGCATGACGGGCGTCGCCGACAGCGTCGCCGAGATGGCGCGCGAACTCGGCGTCGAGACGCGGACGGACGAAGAGGTGAGACGCGTACGCGACGGCGGACGTGTCGTCGAGACGACGAACGGCGAGTACCGTGCTGACGCGACGGTCTGTGACGCCGACTACGCACACTTTGAACAGGAGGTTCTCGAAGACCACCAGCGCGCGTACGACGAATCTTACTGGGAGTCGCGGACGTACGCTCCCTCCGCCTTCCTCGTCTACTGGGGCGTCGAAGGTGATGTCGAACCTCTGGAGCACCACACGCTCGTCCTCCCGACCGACTGGGACGAACATTTCGCAAAGATATTCGACGACCCGGGTTGGCCCATGGACCCTGCCTACTACCTCTGCGTTCCGAGCAAGACGGACGACGGAGTCGCTCCCGACGGTCATTCGAACCTGTTCGTCCTAGTGCCGGTCGCTTCGGGGCTTGAGGACAACCCCAAGATACGCGAACGTTACAAGAACAAGATAGTCGACGACATCGCCGAAAACACGGGCGTCGACATACGCGACCGTGTCGTCTACGAGAAGACGTTCTCCGTCGACGACTTCGCCGAGCGGTACAACAGCTACGAAGGCACCGCTCTCGGTCTGGCGCATACGCTCCGGCAGACTGCGTTTCTGCGTCCGTCTTACAAGTCGTCTAAGCTCGAAAGACTGTTCTACACGGGTTCGTACACCAACCCGGGCATAGGCGTACCGATGTGTCTCGTGAGCGGCGAACACACGGCAAACATCGTAAAGGATGAACTCGGATAACGCGCCCGAAGTCGGAGGTG
>JAQZDD010000186.1 GCA_028751055.1 Euryarchaeota archaeon Ods04
AGTTCCTCCTCAACGAGGCGGAGAACGGCACGACGGTCTTCTTCTCCTCCCATATCCTGAGCGAGGTCGAGAAGATAGCCGACCGTGTAGGCGTGATACGTGACGGCGAGATGGTGGGCATCGAGGACATCGACGAGGTCATATCGATGAGCGGCAAGGTACTCGTGATAGAGTTCGCCGACTCCGTCGACGTCTCGAAGTTCGAGGTCGAGGGTGTCGAAGAGATAGAGGAGGAGACGCCCGTCGAGGGTGGAGAGACGCGTGTCAGCATGGTTGCGACCGAGAACTACGACGCGCTCCTCAAACGGATATCCGAACACGAGGTCGTCGACATGTCGGTGCGTGAGACGACGCTCGAAGACCTGTTCATGCACTACTATGATTGAGACAGCACGTTTCGAGGCACGTAGACGCGCGAGACGCGCGGTCGCCGTCGGCGTCGTGATGGCTGGTCTTGTCGCCTTAGTCGTCGCCATGTTCCCTTCGATACGCGAGACGGAGGGCATAGATGAGTTCGCCGAAGACCTGCCCGACGCCCTGTCGGCGGCACTCGGCGGCGAGGTCGCTATGGGCACAATCGAGGGATTTCTGATAATCGAGATATACAGGGTGACGTGGATGCTCATCTTGGGCGCGTACTTCGCATACGCGTCGGCAGGTTTCGTGGCGGGCGAGGTCGACCGCGGAAGCATCGAACTCACGCTGATGAACCCTATACGCCGTCGACGTGTCGTCGTCGAGAAGTTCCTCTCTGCGGTACCGGACACGGTAATCGTGAGTCTGATGACGTTCGCAACAGTCGTCGTCACCCTACCGCTGATAGACGAGTCGGTGAACCTTAGCAACCTCGTAGTCCTGCACGTCGTTGCGACCGTCTACCTTCTCGCGTGCGTCGCGCTCGGACTGCTGGTCTCGACCATCATAAGCGACGAAGGGCGCGCGCAGGTCGCGGGCTTCGGTCTGCTCGCGGGTATGTACATCATCGAAGCCGTGACACGCGACACCGACTACGAATGGATGAGTATCGTGATGATTCCACGTTACTTCGACCCTAACACCATCCTGATAGACGGCGAGGTCGACACGACAGAGACGCTGGTTCTCGTGCTGATGACGGTCGCTCTCGTCTGGTTAGCGGCGGTCGTCTTCGAGAGAGCGGATCTGTAGCTAGTGCTTGAAGCACCGCGCGCCCGTGAAAGCCATCGGTATACCGTGTTCGTCACACGCCTCGATGACTTCGTCGTCGCGTTTGGAGCCTCCGGGCTGTACTATCGCCGCGACTCCTTTCTCGGCGGCGAGGTCGATGTTGTCACGGAACGGGAAGAAGGCGTCCGAAGCGAGCACGGAGCCTTCGACTGGCTTTTCGGCTTTGTCGCAGGCGAGGCGCACGGCGTCTACACGCGACATCTGCCCCGCTCCCACACCGACCGTCTCCGTCTCGCGCGCAAGGACGATTGCGTTCGACTTGACATGCTTGACGACCGTATAGCCGAAAAGCATCGCCTCCATCTGTTCTTCTGTCGGCTCCGTCTCCGTCACCACGTCAAGGTCGTCACGTGTGAGGCGCAGGTCATCACGCTCCTGAACGAGTCTTCCGCCTTCGACCGACTTCACGTCCCAGTCGTCGCGTTCCTCGTCAAGGCTTCCGGTGCGCAGGACGCGCAGGTTCTCCTTCTCGTGCAGGCTTTCGAGTGCGTCGTCGGTGAACGAGGGAGCGACGACGACCTCCTTGAACGAGTCGGTGATTGCGTCCGCTGTCGGGGCGTCGCACTCGCGGTTGAGAGCGACGATGCCGCCGAACGCGCTCATCTCGTCGGTTGCGAGCGCGTCGTCGTAAGCTTCAGCGACCGTCTCGGCTGTTGCGACTCCGCACGGGTTTGTGTGCTTGACGACCACAGCGGCGGGTTCTTCGAACTCACGCACCGCCGAAAGCGCGGCGTCGGCGTCGTTGTAGTTGTTGAACGACATGCCCTTGCCGCCCGCACCGACCTCCTCGGCGTTAACGACCGACGCGCCCTCAAAGCCTCCGTCGCGGTATACGGCGGCGTCCTGGTGCGGATTCTCGCCGTACCTCAGAACGTCAGCTCTGTCGAACGCCTCGACGCGCCCCTCGCCAAGGGCGTCTTCTTCGGGACGTACGACACGTCCGTCCTCAACACGCACGTCGGGAAACAGTCGTACGGCGCGCGTGTACGCCGACTTCTCGGCGCGCCTGACGCGTTCGCGCAACGTCTCGGCGTCGTCGTCGGGGCGCACACGCACAGGCTCCTGCGCCAGTATCGGACCGCCGCCTATCTCCTCCGCGACGAAATGTACGGTCGCACCCGTGACCTCAACGCCCGCGTCGATAGCCGCCTGCCAAGGATTCGTGGTGTTGAACGACGGGAGGAGGGACGGATGCGACGAGACGACGCTGTGCCTGAACTCGTCGACGAAGTCGTCCGACAGAATCGGCATGTATCCGTCGAGCGCGACGAGGTCTGCGTCCACGTCTCTTATCTCGCCTGCGATACGTTCCTCGTGTTCGTGTTTTTCGCCCTCGCGTTCGACGCAACGCGCTTCGACACCTGCTTCGCGTGCCGCTTCGAGCGCGGGTGCGTCACGGTCGCTCAGGACGACGGCGAGTTCGGCGTCAAGCGCGCCTTTCCGCGCACGTTCGTGGAGCGACAGGAGGAGTTCCCCGTCGCCCGACGTAAGCCCCGCTATCGTTACTGTCATGGTTTAGGGTGCGCCGCGACGAACTAAACTACTTCGTCTTGTCTCAGCGCGTCGGGCACGGCGTCGACGAGGTCTGTCGCAGTCATGCCGTATCCGCGCTCCTCGACGACTGCGTCGCCCGCGCGTCCGTTTGCGAAGGCACCGACACATGCGGCGTCGAAGGAGTCGAGACGCGCTGTGAGCGACGCGCAGACGCCCGCGAGAACGTCGCCCGTACCTCCAACCGTCATACCAGGATTTCCGGTGCGTGAGACACGTGTCTCCTCGCCGTCCGAGACGACGTCGTAACGTCCCTTTAGGAGCGTCACGACGCCCTTGTCACGCGCGAACTCTGCGACGACATCGCGTCTCTCGCGCCATCCGTCCGGTACGCTCTCAACGTGCCGTGCGAGTTCGCCCGCGTGCGGTGTTGCGATAACGTCGGCGTCGTCGCGCGCCGCGTCTATCTCACGGAGAGCGTCGGCGTCGACGACGGCGCGGTCAAGGTTCGGCAGTATCTCGCGGACTGCGGTCAGCGTCTCGTTAGCCGCGCCCAGTCCGGGACCGACGACTGTCACGTCGGCGTCCTCTGTGTGTGCGACGACTTCCTCGACATGTCGCGGCTTGAGACGCGCGCCTTCGAGCGACCGGACGATGAGGTCAGGTGAGAACGACGCGACCGTCTCGGCGGCTTTCTCGGGCGCGACGACGACGGCGAGGTCCGC
>JAQZDD010000279.1 GCA_028751055.1 Euryarchaeota archaeon Ods04
AAGTCGTAGACGCGTTCGACCGCGCCGTCCTCTATGTGCACGACCGTGTCGACGACCTGCGGTATCATGCCTAACTCGACACGTCCGACAAGCCTCTGAACCGAATCTATGGCGCGTGTCGCGTGCACCACACCGACCATTCCCACACCTGCGAGACGCATGTCTGCGAAGACCTCGAAGTCGTCGGTCTTACGCACCTCGTCGTAGACAGTGTAGTCGGGACGCACCATGAGAAGCACGTCCGCCGTGTTCTCCATGCTACCCTCAAGCTTTGAGTACTGCGTCACTTCGGGGCTGACCTGAAGGTCGCGCGGCGACTCCATCGTCTTGACGGCGTACTCGTGGTCGTTGAGGAAGTCGGCGACAGCCTGCGCGAACGTCGTCTTTCCGGCACCCGGCGAACCCGCGATGAGCATACCGCGCTGCTTCTCCAACAGACGCTGTTTGAGTTCGTCGCTCATCCGGTAGTCCTCGATGTCGACCTTTGCGACGGGACGCACGGCGGTAATCTCGTGACCGTTCGAGAAAGGCGGACGCGCTATGGCGATACGCATGCTGCGTATCTGGACGATGGTCATGCCGTCGCGCTCCACCTCTATGAAGCCCTCGTCGCTCCTGTTCGCCACCTCGATTATCTCCTGTGCCATCCGCCGTACTTCGTAGCCTTCGAGCTTACGGTCACGTATCTTACGGAAACGCATCTCGCCTATGTCGCCGCGTTTCGCCTTCGGCTCGACGCCTTCCTTGAGATGCACAGACATCGTCGCCTCGTTGAAGTACTGCTCCACCTCCAGTTCGCCGAACTCCGGCTCCTCGGGTCGGAGGTAGATAACGTCGAGACCTTTTGCCTTCGCTATCTCGCTCTGGACGCCGTCCGAAGTGACAAATGTAGCCTCGTGCTCGACGGCGAGCGCGCGTATGATAGCGTCGATTTCGCCGCCCTTCGCCATCTTGACCTGCTCCAACGTCGGACGCAGACCTTCGTACTCAAGCACGATATGTCCCGTCTCGGCGAGCTCGCTCAGCTTCTTCAGCTCCTCGATGCCGTTGTGACCTGTTTCACGTCCCTTGTTCGCCTGAGATTCGAGTTCAGCGACTACTGACTCGGGCACGATGACCTTCGCGCCCTTGAAGTCGCCTTCCTCTATCTTCTGTGTGATACGACCGTCTACCACGACGCTCGTGTCGGGTACTATCTTCATCGACGGCTTATGCGAGAACGTCGTCGAACTCGCCTTCGTCTATACGGCGAGCCGCTTCACGAGGGTCTTCGCCCTCTATCTTTACACCGAGGCAGACACACGAACCCGCTACCTCCTTCGCGGCGTTCTTCGTGTCGTACGAGAGCAGGTCGTCCGCCTTCATTTCGGCGACCTTCTTGAGCTGTTCGGCGGTCATCTCAGCGACGAACTCCGCCTGCGGGCGTCCGCTGCCTGTGTCGAAGCCGAGTTCGTCCTTGATGAGCGCGGATGTGGGTGGAAGCCCAACTTCTATCTCGTACTCGCCGTCCTCTACGGTGACCGTGACGGGTACCTCCGTACCTTCGAAGTCAGCGGTCTCTTCGTTTATCGCCTGAACTACCTCGCCGACGTTTATGTCGGTAGGTCCGAGGGCGGGTCCGAGCGGCGGTCCTGCCGTCGCCTTGCCACCTTCGACCAAAAGCTCTATCGTTTCAGCCATGGATGAGAATGAGCCGTTTGCGTATTAAGGATTATGAAACTACGGCTGTAGAACCCGTTATCCGTTTTGATAATAACGCGGCAGAAGATAATACCGGATATGCCCAACACCTAAATCACGGGAGGACGTATTGGAGGCGCGACGGAGAACCGTGAGGAAACTGCCGAGGTAGACTCAGACGTGAGATACGAACTCGGGCTACAGCGGATGGACGAACTCATAGGGGGCGTACCCGCGGGTACGAACCTACTCGTGAGAGGTACGTCCATGTCGGGAAAGGACGAGATACTACGTGCCGTCGTCACCTACGGTATCGGAAACGGAGAGGGTACAGTATACGTTACGACGAACCTGTCGGCGGACGAACTATTCGAGAGACGTTCGCTGGAGGTCTGCGGAGACTGCCTCGGTGTAGTCGACTGCGTGACAGAGAGCCGAGGCGGCGAGCCTGAGGAGTCGGAGACGGTCAAGTTCGCAAGTTCGCCGAGCGACATGACCGGCATCGGTGTCAAGGTCTCGGAGCTTCTTGAAGGGCTACGCAACGAGCGCGGCATCGAACGTAACCGCGTCATAGTCGAGTCTATCTCAACGCTCCTGATGTACTCCAACCTCGAAACCGTCTTCCGTTTTCTCCATGTCTTCACCGGACGCGTGAGAAGCATAGACGCGGTCGGCATCTTCGTAATCGACTCCGAGATGCACGAGGAGAAGGCTTACCTGACACTGCGTCAGGTCTTCGACGGCGTCGTCGAGGTGGAGGAAGACGAAGAAGGCAGAACGCGTCTCCGTATCGTAGGTCTGACAGACGAGCCTACCGACTGGGTTACTTTGGGGG
>JAQZDD010000160.1 GCA_028751055.1 Euryarchaeota archaeon Ods04
GACCGTGCCATGAGCGGAACGAGTTCGGCGTCGTAGACACCCACGACCTGCGCTTCGGCACCCGCGGGATTCGTGAGCGGACCCAAGACGTTGAAGACTGTGCGCGTGCCCAACTCCTTACGCGGACCGATGACGCGTTTCATTGCGGGATGGAAGACAGGTGCGAGCATGAAGCCGACGCCTATCTCGTCTATCGACCTTTCGACGGCGGGTGGTTCGGCATCTATCTCGACGCCCATCTCCTCCAGAACGTCGGCACTACCTGACGACGAAGAGACGGAGTAGTTGCCGTGTTTTGCGACCGCCGCACCGCCTGCCGAAGCGACGACAGCACTCGCCGTGGAGACGTTTATCGTGTCGTGGTCGTCCCCACCCGTTCCGCAGGTGTCGACCAACGGCTCGCGGTCAGGCGATATCGTGCGTGCCGCGTCCTTCATACCCTGCGCGAATCCCGCTATCTCCTCCTCCGTCTCGCCCTTCATCCGTAGAGCGACGAGAAGCGCGCCTATCTGTGCGTCAGTGGCGTCCTTGAAGACTGCGTCGGCGGCTTCGCGTGCTTCTTCGAGAGACAGGTCTTCTCCGTCTATCGCCTTGTGTATGTAGTCCTGAACCATGATGTACAACTCTGTACTTTAGTGTACAGAGTAGTTCAGGAAGTATAAGAGTTTTTGATTTGTCGGTACGTCGCGCCCGCTTCGTCAGCTATCTCTTGCTCCTACAGTGCTTCTTCGTCCTCCTCGCCCGTACGTATACGGACGGTCTTCTCAACAGGCGACACGAATATCTTCCCGTCGCCGATGTCGCCGG
Organism: Euryarchaeota archaeon Ods04; assembly: GCA_028751055.1. GTDB lineage: Archaea > Halobacteriota > Halobacteria > Halobacteriales > Halorutilaceae > Halorutilus. Next base: position 808 of record JAQZDD010000160.1, read on the forward strand.
TTCGCGCGCCTTCCGTGATAGCTTCTATGACGGAGTCGACTTCGCTGTCGGGCACGACGACCTCGACCTTCGTCTTGTTGAGCATGTCGACCTGGTACTCCTCACCGCGCCACGACTGCTTCATGCCTTCTTGGTTGCCACGTCCACGTACGTCGGACACGGTCATCGACGGGTAGCCCTCGGAAGAGAGCGACGCCTTGACCTCACCGATCTTGTCGGGACGTACGACGGCTTCTACCTTCTTCATTCTGTCTCACCTCCCTCGGAGGTCTTCTCTCCGCCGTCGGTCATGAAGTCCGGACCTTTGCTACCACCGTCCGTGACAGCGCGCTGGTCGGTGTCGGCGAACTCTGGGTACGCCGCCACACCGTGCTCCGACTGGTCGAGACCGGCATGCTCGTGCTCCTCCGTGACACGTGCCTGTCCGACGGCGCGGAACGCACCCCAGACCGCCGCTGTTGCGAGAACGGTCCAGACGACGATGACCGCCGTGCCTATTATCTGTGGCAGGAACGCGCCCGCGTCGACCGAGAGGACGCCGCCTGCGACGAGACCTTCTGCGACAGGCGTGCCGTCGACCGACCAGAGCGGGTAGAGGACTATGCCTATGACGCCCGCCGTGCCGTGCACCGGGAAGACGGCGCAGACATCGTCTATCTTGAGCTTGTTCGTCACGAAGTCGAAGACGAGCGGAAGCTGGGCACCGCATATCAGACCGAGTGCGAGAGCACCCATCGGTGTGAGCATGTCCGCAGTGCCCGTCACGCCGACGAGTCCGGCGAGCATGCCGTTTGCGACGTAGAGCGTGTCGACCTTGCCCGAGCGGAACAGCGTCATCGCAGCCGCGCCTACGGCACCCATAGCCATTCCGAGGGTGGTCGCCATAGCGACGCGTCCGACGTATCCGAAGTCGCCGAGAGCGACCGTGCCCTCAGCCGCCGCCGCACCGTCGAAGACCGTTGCGGCGGTGCCGACGTTGAAGCCGTACCAGCCGAAACAGAGCATCAGCGTACCCAGAACCGCGAAGGTTATCGAGTGTCCGGGTATTACGTTGACGCTACCGTCGCCGTTGAACCTGTCGAGGCGCGCACCTATGACCCACGCCGCTGTAAGTCCGGCTATTCCGCCGACTCCGTGGACGACCATTCCGCCCGCGAAGTCGTGGAAGCCGAGTCCCGTCAGGAGCGGGTCGACGCCCGGAGCGTACCAGACGAGACCCGAGACGACGGGGTAGATTATCGCGGCGAGCAGGAAGGTGTATCCGACGTAGGCGCGGAGCTTCGCGCGTCCTGCGACCGCACCGCTCACTATCGTCGCGGCTGTCATTGCGAAGACCGCGCTGAACAGCCAGACGAACCATCCCTGAGAGTCCTGTCCGAACATGGCTAGCGCGCTTGAAGGCGCGCCGCCTCCTGCGAGCGTGCCGACGTTACGCGCTATTCCCATTCCGACGAGGAAGAAGACGACGACGCCGACAGCCCACGTCAGCATGTTCTTCGTGAGCTGGTTGGCGACGTTCTTGCTTCTTACCTGTCCTGATTCGAGCATTGCGAAGCCGGCGTGCATGAAGAATATGAGGAATATGACCGTCAGACCCCATGCCGTGTTCACGCCGGTTGCTAGCTCCTCTATACCCCCACTATCCATCTGTCCTACGACCAAGCCATCTGCCAAAGTCAGCATCAGTTCGTATGTCAGTACGTCAACCATGTATCTGTCTCTTTTTTCTGCCTTCCAAGCCCAAACATTCTGTTTTAGACGTTTGGGCACGTCTTTCGGCATCTACACCAAATTCACATAGCTATAAAAGTATTACTAAGTTATTCGGTAGTCTATAACGGATTCAACTGGACTTGCGTCCGCATTTGGGTGTCCTGAAAGTTCATGTGAAAAGGCTACATGTCTAACAAGAACGCTTATTAGCTTAGAGCGCGGAATTATGAGGTTGGAAAATTAGACTGTCGTCGGACGGTATTAGACACGCGTTGTTTTCGGACTCTCAGGCGGAAAAGAAGCTGAGCGCGCGACTCAAGCCTCGTTTCCGGTCTCCTTGCGGAGGCGCGCGACGTACTCGTCGCGCACGTCGCCCTCGGCGTAGAACTCGGCGGGGTCGTAGTCTCCTTCGTTGAACTTGGTCGCTATTTCGACGGCGTAGCCGACGGCTTCGTCGTATCCTGCGACGACCTTTCGCAGTCTGTACGCCGGAACGTCCGCCTCGACGTGGAACGTGACGCGCCAGCCCTCGCGTCCGCTCACGGTGCCGCGGTCCGCGCCTGTGACTGTGATAAGCGGGAGGCAAGGGCGCGGGAAACGGTCGCCGTCGAAGATGTTGGGCTTGTAGCAGACGACCAATCCGTCGTCCTCGGACCAGACTACCCAGCCCTCGGGGAGTTCGCGCCCCGCGTGCTCTGTCGGTAAGTCGTCCATGGTGTCTGTAAGTCCGCGCGGTAAAGAGGCTTGTCGGCTTCTGTCCGTCAGTCGTCGACGAGCGATACCGACGAGACGCGCTCGGCGACATCGACGATACGTTTGCGCAGGAGCGTGTAGACGGCGGAGACGACGACTGCGGCGGCGACGACGTAGACGAATGTGTCCGGCGCGGTGTACGCGACGGGAACGGCAACGACCAAGACGAGCGCGAAGTCCTCGGGTGCGCCGTCGTAACGTACCCAGCGCGTCGGAGGTATCCATTCGCCCGCGCGGTGGTCGTAGACGGCGCGCTCAACAGTCGGCTCCCAAGGACGCGGCTCGGGGCTTCCTCCCACAACGTCCATGAGCGAGTGCGCCCACGCGCCCGTTAAGAAGAGTGCCGCGGCGACGGTCATGGCTGTCGGGTACGCGAGAGCGACACCGACAGCGGGTACGGCGACGTAGCCGTAGTAGCGCGGGAAATGTAGAGTACGTCTGTGTCGCGCGACCACGTCTAAGTCGGGGAAACAGCCGCCGACGAAGCCCGCGGCGACGGCGACGGGCGCGTGCTCC
>JAQZDD010000269.1 GCA_028751055.1 Euryarchaeota archaeon Ods04
CTCGCCGCAAGGAACGTCGAAAACCTCGAAGAGACGGCGGAGATTATCGACGACCTTGAAGGCGAGGCGGATGAAACGGGCGACACGCTCGTCGTAAAGACGGACGTAGCCGACGAAGAGTCGGTCGAAAGCTCGATAGACGAGACGGTCGACACGTTCGGAGGCTTGGACTGCCTCGTCAACAACGCCGGAATCGCGGGACCGATGCAGCCGTTCGAACGTATGGATGTCGAGGACTGGGACCACGTGCAGGCTGTCAACGTCCGTGGACCCTTTCTGTGCGCAAAGCACGCAGTCGACCACCTGACCGAAAGCGACCGCGCGAGCATCATCAACATCGCGTCCGTCGCAGGGAAACGTCCGTACCCGAACCGCGCTCCGTACGCCGCTTCGAAGATGGCTGTCATCGGTCTCACACGCACCCTCGCCTTCGAACTCGGTAAGAAGGGCGTGACAGTCAACGCAGTCTGTCCCGGTGCTGTTCAGGGTGACCGTATCAGCCGCGCTATAGAGGCACAGGTTGAGTTGGAACAGGAAGACGGCGTACGGACGGTCAACACAGACCCCGACAACCTCGCACTCGGAAAGCTGTTCGTCGAGAAGGAGGATATCGCCGAGCAGGTCGCCTACCTTGCAAGCGACGCCGCGCGCAACACGACTGCACAGGACATCAACGTCGGCGGCGGCGTGGCTTGGTACTGAACTGTCAGAGGTCTGAGACGGGACAACGGTCAGGAACGTCCCGTCGTCAGCAAGAAACATGAGCGGGAACTAAACCTGTTCCCTGTCGGCATCGGTACCCTAAGCCGACGCCTCTCGCAGTCTAACAATCACTCCCCGGTAAGAAGTTACCGTAGAATGCTTATACAAAATTCGGTGTATACCGTAAAACCCACTGAAACGGGTGTGGGCGACGAGACGGCACTTGGTCACAGGTCGTGCTCGTCTAAATCTCTTCCGCGCTCCAAGTCGCCACGAGCCAAGCGGTGCCGCGCGAAACACGACGGCTCAGGACGCCAGAGTCGGCGGCGTGGCTTGGTACTGACGCTTCCTCACCGGTCGTGCACGAAGCCCGTGTCTGTCCTGCCTCCACCAGAGTCGTCACTGCCGACACCTCTGGTTTCGAGGTAGACACGTGACGCCTCGAAGGAGCCGCCGAACACGAAGCCGACGAGCACGGGGAGGTACTGACCTCCGTCGGCACTCGTCGTGACGAGCATGAGCAGTCCGAGCACGGCGACGACTAAGACTGCCATCGGCGCGCCCTGCTGTGTCTTTTCCGAGTACTTCTCGGTGCCGAACTTGGTGGCACGGACCATCGTCGCAGCTAGCAGACCGTAAGCCGCAGCGAGGGTGCCCGCGAAAGCCAGCCCCAACGCGATAGCCGAGAGCAGAACCGCGAAGACGTGCGAGACTACCACGACGCCAAGCACGTTCTTGTTGTTCGTCATGTACGTCAGAGCGATGCCGGCGGGAAGGAAGAAGTACATGCTCTCGATGTATGCCGACCAGCTTTCGTGCAGGAAAACCGTCAACATATAGAGCGTCGGGTCGAAAAGAGTGAGCAGACTTCCTGAAATCTCATCCGTTGTATATCCGCCGTGTTCGGCGACCAGCCAACCACTCAGTACAGCTATACCCCCCACCACAAAGGGTACGTTGCCCAGAGATGCCTCCTCCTTTAGACGGCTTATCTGACGTGTCTCGGTTATCTTTGCCATCCCCCATTCATATCTGTCCGATAGAGCTTATACAAAATTCGGTGTATACCGTAAAACTCAGTGAAACGGAGGGCAAAAAGAGAGACACGGAAACGAGAATTTGGCACAGACAGAGGTTAGTGTCCTCTACTCGGAAGTCCTCTTCCTAACCTCTTCCAACTGCTCGTCGGTGACGTTCCGACCTTCTTCCTTGTACTGGTCAAGTACGTCGGTAGCCCAGTCACGTACCACATCGGACTCGGTTATGAGTTCGTACTCGTGCGCGCCTTTCTTGGGTTCGAAGTAGCCCCACGCTACACCGTGCTCTACGACCGTCATACCGAACGGGAAGACATTGCTCTCTATCACTGTCAGGTTCCCGGTTTCGAGCATTACCGACCATTCTTCAGCATGCTTCTCCACGAGCTGCTCCAGAACAGTTGGAGAGAGAATAAGTTCTACGGTCTTGTTCTCATCTACGAGGAACTTGTAGTAACTCTCGACGAAAAGTTCGCTCGATACCCAAGAGATACCGCGTATGTGTTCGACATCTGCGATGAACTCCATGTACTCTGAGAACACACCGTACAGGTTGGTGGGTGTCGCGGCATATATTTCGGCGTCGGTGAGTTCTTCGATTACATCCGCCTCCATCTCCATGTCGGACTTGGTGACGACTTCCAAGAACGGTTCGAGTTCGGGCTGTACGTCTTCCATGAGGTCGAAGGTGCTGAAGAGTGACTCCAGCCTCTCACAGACTAAACGACCTTTGGGCGTGATGGCATACCTCGCTTCCGCGCTTCGATGTTCAGACACGTCTTCCACCCAGCCCCTCTCGACAAGAGAAAGGGCGTCGCCCGTGCCTTCTTCGGAGTTGTCTTCGAACTGCC
>JAQZDD010000300.1 GCA_028751055.1 Euryarchaeota archaeon Ods04
GGGAACGTCTCAGACGAGTCGCGGAGGTCGTAATGTGCCTCGTTCTCGTAAGTCACGTCCTCGCCGCGTCCCGTCTCGCCGCCGCCGTGTAGCGAGACGACGGTCGTCGTCCTCGTGAATCCGCTCGACGTTTCGCTCTCGCGCAGTTCGAGGTCGTAACCGTCTATCCGTACGTCGAGGTCAGCGACGGCGTCGTAGAGCATGGTCTCGAAACTACTCCGACACGGAAACCTCTTTGGATGCCGACACAAAGCCGACGCATGGAGTACACCGTGGACGCGTGCGAACGCTGCGACGAACTCGTCGAGAGCCGTTCGCGTATCGTAAACGGCGTCGGAACCGGTTCGTTGGGCATCGTCTTCGTCGGCGAGGCACCCGGCGCGGACGAGGACGCGCAGGGAGAGCCTTTCGTAGGAAGGAGCGGCGAGGTTCTGACCGAAAAGCTCGCAGAGTTAGGCGTATCACGCGACGAGGTACGCATCACGAACTCGGTAAGGTGTCGCCCCTCGGACAACCGCGACCCGCGCGTCGGCGAACTCGAAAACTGCCGTCCGTACCTCGTCGCCGAAATCGACACGCTCGACCCGGATGTTGTCTGCACACTCGGGCGCGTACCGACGACCAACCTCCTCGACGGTGTCGGTGCGATGCGCGAAGTCGTCGGCGACGAACTCCGCGTCGAGATAGGTGCGAAAGAACGTCTCGTCGTGCCGTGCTACCACCCCGCGGCGATGCTGTACGACCGCTCGAAGGAGGAGACGATAGACGAGACGCTCGCGCGCGTCGTCGGGATAGCGCGGTCAGACTGACTCGAAGGTGCGGCGCACGTTGTCCCAGTGCGAGCCTTTCCAGTACACCTTTCCGCAGTCTTCGCAACGCCACGCGCGTTCGATGTCGTCGGGTACGTCTTCGTCGGACACGTCAGTCTCGGTTAGGGTTCCGTTACAGACCGAGCATCTTTCCGGCTCCGTTTCGGTGAGGTCGAAAGACAAGCCTGCGTCGATGAGTTCTTGTAGCTTTCCCTCGACCTGTTTCGACTTGATGAGCACCCCACCCGTCTGTTCAGAAAGTTCGACGTCGCGCGTGACGAGGACACGTCCTGTCTCGTCGGCGAGACGCGCTACCTCGTCGTCTCCGACAGCGTCTTCGTCGGGTGCGTACAGTACGTCGTAGCCCGCCATACGCATGTACGTCACAAGCTTTCCGAGCATCGCGTCGGCTACGAACCTCTCGGTGTCAATCTTCGTCATAAGCCGAGCCAGTCTTCGAGTTCCTCGGCGGTGCGTGTGTTGAGAACGTCTCGGGATTCCGCCCAGCCGCGTCGTGCCGTCGCTACGCCGTACTCGACGTAGTCGTACTCCGACGGCACGTGCGCGTCGGTGTTGACGGCGACCGGTACGTCCTCCTCGACACACCGACGCACCTGCGTGTCGCGCACGTCGAGTCTGCGCGGGTTGGCGTTGAGTTCGAGCGCGACGCCTTCCTCGTCGCACGCTCCGAGCACCTCCTCGAAGTCGTAGTCGTAGCCTTCGCGGCTGTTTATGAGTCTGCCCGAAGGATGTCCGATTATGTCGACCTCGTCGTGTCTCACCGCTGAAACAAGCCTCTCGGTCGCCTCGTCGCGTTCCATGCCGAACGCGCTGTGCACCGACGCCACCACGATGTCGAGTTCGGAGAGAACCTTGTCCGAAACGTCGATGGTTCCGTCCTTCAGGATGTTCGCCTCCGCGCCGGTGAAGACGCGTATCTCGCTCTCGTCGTCGAGTTCGCGTATGTCCTCGGCTAGCTCTAAGAGTTCCTCGTCGGTCAGACCGCCCGCGACGCCCAACGCCTCCGTGTGGTCAGTGACGGCGAGGTACTCCATGCCACGCTCCTGCGCGCCCGCTACCATCTCTTCGAGCGTCGCTCCGCCGTCCGTCCGCTCCGTGTGGCTGTGAAGCTCGCCGCGTACGTCGTCGACCTCTACGAGTTCCGGCAGGCTGTCTTCGAGTGCCGCCTCAACCTCGCCGCGGTCCTCACGGAGTTCGGGCGGGGGATACGCCATGCCGAGCGCGGCGTAGACTTCCTCTTCGTCCTCTCCCGCGACACGTTCGTCCTCGCCGTCTTCCTCTTTCCAGACGCCGTACTCGTTGAGCTTCAGCCCTAAGTCGATTGCCACGTCGCGCGTCTTGACGTTGTGCTTCTTCGAGCCTGTGAAGTACTGAAGCGCGGCACCGAACTCCTCTTCTTCGACGAGATGGAGGTCCACGTCCTCGCCGTCTCTTCGGAAGCTCGTCTTTCTGTCGCCTTTCTGTACGACCTCCACTTCCCAGTCCGTCACTGCGTCGGCTGTCGCTTCGCGGTCGTCGGATACGACGACGATGTCGATGTCGCCC
>JAQZDD010000220.1 GCA_028751055.1 Euryarchaeota archaeon Ods04
GGAGCATGGATGTCGTCGACATAGACCACGTCGCGCTCCGTGTCTCGGAGTTAGAGCGCGCGCTGGAGTTCTACCACGGGACGCTCGGAATGGAGGTACGCGACCGCGACAGGTACGAGAGCGGCGAGGTGCCTTTCGTGGCTGTCGTCGCGGGCGGGCGGCATATACATTTAGTGCCCGCCGAAGAAGACGAGGATATAGACGTGGGCGGCGAACATATCTGTCTTCTCTTGCGGTCTTCGGAGAAGGACACGGACGACGAGATGGACACGCTCATCGAGAGGGTCGAAGACGCCGGCTACGAGGTCGAGGAAGGCGAGCCGTATGACAGGTACGGCGCGTACGGCTACGACCCTGCTGTGTATGTCCGCGACCCCGACGGAAGGCGCGTCGAACTCAAGCTACACTGACGAAGGCACGGACGGCTTTATACCGCGGTGCCCCATACAGCATCCATGACAGACGTAGAACTCGTCGAACTGGCGGTCGTCGGTGAGATAGCTGCAGAAGCCGTCGAAGCCGTCGAACTCCTGACCGAACTGTCGGGTCTACTCGAAGGCTACGCGCATGAGAGGTCGCTCGGTTCGTCGGAGTCTCTCGAAGCCGAAACCGTCGGAGAAGCGGTCTTCGTCTGGTCCGACACCGATACGGACGTGACAGGACGCGAAGACGACGGCTACGAGCCTAACACGTTCACCGCGGGGTACGAAGACGGAAACGTCGTCTTGAGCTTCGTCGCTGACAAGGAGCATGTTGGAGAGTTCGGTGCTGTCGTCGAGGATATCCGTGAAAGCGCGGGTACCGAACTTCGGGTGCCGTCTATCCGTTTCGAGCACCGGATAGGCACTCTCGTTGACGCTACGGCGGAAGGTCTGCGTGACGCACCTGCACTTCCAGAAGACGCCGACCTGGACTTCCACCTCGACCACACGGAAGAGACGACCTACGCAACCGTCGAAGCCTCTTCCGACGTACCTTTCGAGCGTTTCGACATGCTCCTACCGGGACTCGTGGAACAGTACGACGACATAGCCGGACATTTCGCCGAGTTTGAACTCTGAGCCGAGACGGCGTGCCTCGCGCCGGTTCAGCCTTCTTCCATCTTCTCCAGAACTTCGTGGGCGGTGCTACGGATGCTGTCATCTCTGTCGTCCTGCAGACGACGTACAGCGTCAACGTTTACGTCTTCTACTGCTTCGGGTTCGGACTCGACGAGTTCAGCGATGGTGCTGATGGCGTGCCGGCGCGTCAGTAGGTTGTCATCGTCGAGTAGTTCTACGAGTATCTCCGCAACGTCGGTGTCGCGGAACCTCTCGGGCGCGCCGGTTGCTGTACGCCGGATAGCACGAAGCGATGCAGAACTAACCATCCTGACATCGGAGCCGACACCGTCTAAGAGGACGGGTACAGGCTCAGAGTCGCCGAAGAGATGCGGAGCGTTCTCGCCGAGCGCGCCGACCGCCTTAGCTGTCTCTCTGTGAGCCGCCTTTTGCAGGTCTTCTTCGAGTAACGAGACGAGACGCGGACCAACGTCCGTACCCTCAAGAAGCTCTGGCGACTTCTCAGCGAGGTGTGCGACTATCTTTGTGATGAATTCACGCTCCTTTTGCCCGTCTCTTTCGAGAGCGTCAACGACAGCGCGGACAAAGCCTGTCTCCTCGACGGCTTCAGGATGCTCCGAAGCCACGGCACTGAGCGCGCCGCTCGCTATCTCGGCGTCCTCAACCGAGACATCGGCATGTAGTTCGTCTTGTGAGAATGCTTTCTTGACGGGCGACGCGAGCGTCTCGCCTATCTCCGACGGGGCTACGTTGCCCATCTCCGCGGCTACGAGCGACGACAAGATTACAGCCGCGTTCTGCCGGACATGGCTACTGTTCGTGTCGTCCATCATGATACGCTCCATCTCAGGCACAACAGCCGGATGGTCGAGTAACTCCGGCTTCTTACGTGCGACTTCGGAGAGGGCGTTGAGAACCGACTGTCTATTGGGCGACTCGGCGTCGGCAGCCTCCGCCAAAGCAGCCGTGACGAATCCGGTTCCCTCAACAGCATCCGGGTTCGTTTTGCCTACGCTCACCAACGCTTTGAAGCTCCAGAGACGCACGTTCACGTCGTCGTCCATGAGCGACCGTCCGAGAACGTCGCACGCGTCTGCGGCTACAACCGCTTCCGGACGCCTGTCGGCGACCTTGCTGAGCGCGCGCGCCGATGCGTCGCGCACCTTTGACTCGTCGTCTTCGGCTGTTTCGGCGAGTGCCCGAACAGGCTCGTCTTCCTCGGACACAGAAGCCGCACACAGCTTACCAAGGGCGCGTGCGGCTTCGGCGCGTACCTGCGGAACTTCGTCGTCAAGGAGAGCGACGAGGTCTTCGACGGCTGTCGTCCCAGAGATTAAGGTCGCGTCTTTTTCTCCGACCTCGGCAACCGTCCACGCCGTAGCCTTACGTATATCTTCGTCGGTGTCGTGGAGGGCTTCCACGGTCTCGTCTATGAGACCGTCCTCACCCGACCGGACGACGCTTGCTTCGGCGAGCAGGTAGAACGCCATACGCCGACCTCTTCTGGTTCCGTCTTCGGCTGCCTCCAGAAGCTTCTCAACCACGGCATCTTCTGCGACAGCCTCGGGTGCGTTCTCGGGGTAGGCTTCAAGGAACCTGCTCGCCGCCTCGTTGACGGCGTCGCGCTCCGTGGAGAGGTGTTCGACGAAGCCGCAGACTACGTCTTCGTCAGCGAGTAGGTCGGCGTCGTTGTTTCCGACACGGTTGAGCGCGCTCGTGGCTGCTTCTCGGACATCGTCTTCGTCATCGAGAGCCTCTACGAGCTTCCGAACCGCCTGTGTTCCGTGGAGATGCTGGGGTTCCGCGCTACCAAACCTCTCAACAGCCACAGCGGCTTTCTCGCGCACCACAGGGCTGTCGTCACCGAGAGCCTCGGCTACGCGCTTGAACGCGTCGGTGCCGGAGTCGTCGTCGCCCGATACCGCGATGCCGGTTAAGGCGTACACGGCAGCCGCGCGCGACTCGTCGGGTGCGTCGTCGGCTACTCTGCGAATCGTGGCGACGGTCTCTTCTTCGTCGAAGACC
>JAQZDD010000209.1 GCA_028751055.1 Euryarchaeota archaeon Ods04
GGTTATACACGCCCGGATGGACAAGAGAGGTCTGCGTGGAGGCGACACGCTCCTGATACAGGCGACCGACGACACCCTTCAGAGGTTCGCTAACGACCGTGACTTCATCGTCGCGCAACGTATCACACGTCCCGACTTCAGGACAGAGCGCATTCCGGTTGCGGTCGGAATCATCGCGGGCGTCGTCGCGCTCGCCGCTCTCGGCGTTATGCCCATCGTCGTGAGCGCGTTCGGTGGAATCGTCGCCATGGTCGCAACCGGATGCGTCAAGCCCGACGAGATGTACTCGGCGGTTGACTGGAGCGTCGTCTTCCTGCTCGCCAGTCTCATACCGTTAGGTGTAGCGATGGAACGCACGGGCGCGGCGGAGTGGCTCGCAAGCGTCATCTTCGTCTACTCGGGCGGTCTCAGTCCCGTTATCGTCCTCGGACTGTTCTACCTGTTCACTTCGCTCATAACCAACGTCATCAGCAACAACGCGAGCGTCGTCCTTATGATACCCGTTGCGATAGACACGGCACAGGCGATAGGTGCGGAGCCTTTCTCCTTCATTCTCGCCGTGACTTTCGCCGCCTCGACAGCGATGCTCACGCCCATAGGCTACCAGACCAACCTGATGGTCTACGGTCCGGGCGGCTACCGTTTCGCCGACTTCTTCCGCGTCGGCGCGCCGTTACAGGCTGTCCTTACGGTCGTCACTACCCTCGGAATCGTCTACTTCTGGGGGCTTTGAACGTACTCGAACTCGCGCCTCTCCTCCGTGTGCACATCGTCGGGCGTGACGGTGCGCGCGTCAGTCTCGACTTTTTCGCCCGCCGAGAGCTTACCGAACGCAGGTCCCTCTGGTACGCCTAACTCGCGCGCCTTCTCGGCGTCGAAGACCTCGCGCTCCAGAACGACCGTTTCGTCGGTGACGCGCAAGTCGTACTTCGAACTCAGAACCACGGCGAGCGCGTCTGCGAGTTTGCGTGCTTCGCCTTCGGCGACCGCTACGCGTTCGACGTGTCCGCCTTCCTCGACGTAGCCGAGAGCGTGTCTTTCGAGTGCTGTGTTAGTCGCTTCGGCGTCGACGTTGCGCGCCTCACGTACGAGTTCGGCGTTGAACCTCACGACCTTCCGTGCGCCATCCTCGGCGCGTTCGGTTAGATGTGCTTCGCCGGACTTCGCACCGAGCGTCTCCTCGACAGCCTCCGCCGTCTCTTCAGGCACACCGGCGCGCTCGCGGAGGTGCGGCTCTGTGACGACAGGATAGCCGAGTCCGTCTACGGACGCGGGCGGCGTCTCCACAGCTTCTCCGTCTAAGAGGAGCGCGTCTGCGTCCGACGTTTCGTAAGCCTCGCGCAGAAGACCTTCGTCGAGGTCTTCGAGAGCGTAGTCGGCTGTGATATGCCCCACAGCGGCGTCCGTCTCTAAGACGACGCGTGTGAAACGCGGCGCGTAATGTCCGCCGCCGACGCCGACGACCGTGGTGCGCGGTTCGTCGCGCTCCGGAAGCGAGAGGACGCCACGTGCGACGGTACGCGCCGCGTCTTCGTGCTCCCACTCTTCCTCGCCGCTTCCTACCTCCGCAAAGACCGACGGGACGGAGAGTTCGCTCGGTCCGTGGTGTGTCGCCTCCATGCATACGTCGAAGCCTTCGGGCGCGTTCTCGTCGAAACGCCGGAGAAGATGGCGTGCTGCGTCGGGTGCCGGAACTGCGAGACTCGCGTCCTCGCCGCCGTACTCCGCGACGCCGAAGTTACCCGTGTGGTGCGCAGTAAGGAGAGGACCTGTGTCGCCCGAGTGACGCGAGACGAAGACGACGAGCGATACGTCGAAGACGGCTTCGAGCGTGTCGTCGACGCCGTCGTAGTAGAGATGCAGACCGTCCTTCTCGACCATGACGAAGTCTTCGCTCGTGCCTCCGTCGGAGTGCCGCCATTCGCGTTGCCACGCTCCTGAAGACGCGTCGCGCTCGTCCCAGTCTACCTCGTCAAGAAGCGCGTCGCGTATCGTGAGCGACGCAACGTCCTCGCGCGAGACGACTACGGCTATCATTCTTCGTTTCCTTCGAGCGCGTCGGGGAGCCTGTCGGCGAGTTCGGTCGAGATTATCAGGTCGGCGTTTCCACGCACGAACTCGGGCACGTCGTCTGCGACCACGACGACACGTGCGTCGGGGTTCAGGTCTTTCGCAACGACGACCTGCGTCGGGTATCCCGCGCCGATTACGACTGCGTCCGCCTCTTCGACGCCCGCCTCGCGGAGTGCTTCTGTCCCGAACGCGTCCGTCGTCGTCAGTTCGTGTCCTGCGTCGCGGAGCATGTCGACCGTCTCGGAGTCGATTCCGACTGTCACTACGTTCATTAAACGGACAGACGTTCCTCTGACAGTACCAGTTTTCGGTTCGGGAGCGTCAGCATCTCCACAGAACGGAACACCACTTAGACAGACGGCGTGCCGAGGCTTCGTGTCTGTGTCCCACGCCGGTTCGAATCCAACCGTGTGCAACCGTGTTGTTTATTAAACACGAAACTGACAGAAAGTCAGAGGACAGAACGGGACAGAACAGAACACATGAACTCGGTACTACTACTTGAGTTCGCGGAGTTAACGGACTGGCAGGTCGTCGCCGCCGTCTCAGCCTTGTTCCTTCCTGCTCTTGCGGTACGGTACGGCGAGCATGTCGACTCGCTCAAGGGTGACACGCTGTTCGGTGTCGGACTCGTTCTGGCACTTGCACTCGTCGCGGTCTATCCCGAACCCGCGGTCATGGGAACCGCCGTCGCAGGCGCGGTGGCGTACGCCGTACTCTGCTACGGACAGGCTGAACACTCCCGTCTCAGGCTTGGTCGTGGGGGTGGTACACATACACCTCAGGACGGTCACAGCGACGGACAGGGCGAGACGGGTGGCTCTCTCTCCTTGGGCAGTAAAAACATCACATTTGTTCTGGTTGGCGCGTTCATCGTCGGGTTCATGCTGGTCGGTGGAACGTACCTTATGCATAACGGCGTCGTGAACTACACAGTCGATGAAGACGCACTTGACGACTACGACGAGGTTTCCGCCGATATACTCGACACCGACGTAGAGCAACAGACAACTCATATGCCTGACACAGGAGCCACCATCGTCAACTACGCGCCCGTGGTCGTCTACAGCTATACCTACGACGGTTCGACGTAC
>JAQZDD010000076.1 GCA_028751055.1 Euryarchaeota archaeon Ods04
GAGATGTAGGTAGACGGAGCGTACGGCGTCGCGCGTGTCGGCGTATTCACGCTCTCGTAGTCCGCGCGCCGCTTCGAACGTCCTCTTGAAGCCAGTCGTCCATTCGCGTGCGACTCCGTCACGCGGCGCGCTGTCTAACATAACGTCGTACAGCGTAACGCCGTCCTCAACGACACGTTCGCGCGCCTCGGGGTCGCGTACGTCGTAGTCGTATCCATCGTCCGTCTCGCCGACGTACACGTCGACGTGGTCGAAAGCCTCGTAGAACCGAGCGGCGTCCTCGGGCGTCGTCTCCTCAACGACCATGGGCGCGTCCTCGACACCGCTGTTTGCTGAAGCCGCGACGAGGGGGACGAGAAGAAGAAGCGCGCCGAACTGTGTGTTACCACCCGTGTGTGCCGAAGAGCCGCGAACGGCGCGAAGAAAGGCGTCCCCGACGCTACCGCCTTCTTGCGCGGTGTCGAAGCCTCTGCGCGCGCCTACCGCGCCCGCCAAGAACTGATGGAACGTCGTGTCGTCGAAGTCGCGCGTAGGTCCGACGTTGCCGGGTTTCTGTGTGCCCGCTTCGAGAAGAAGGGCAGTCTGTGCGTCCTCGGCGGGCGTCAGCATGTTCCGTTACTCCCCTTCGTCGTCCCTGTTACGGACGTACCAGACGCTCAGGACGACGGTTGCGACTGCTGCCGCCGCGACGAAGAAGACGAGACCGGGTGGGAGTTCGACGACGCGTTCGGCGAGCGTCGGTGCGGCATCGACGGCTTCGTCTGTCGGTGCGTCGTCCGCGGGCGGCGCGTCCTCAGCGTCGAACGCGCCTATGTCGTCCGGCTCCTCCGCTTCCTCTGCTTCCTCGGCATCGTCGAGAACCCCGACACCGTCGTCGGGTGCGAACGTCGCGCCGGGCGCGTAGAGCCTGAAGAGAAACTCGACGAAGACAGCCGCGATACCGATAGCACCGATAACGCCGAAGAAACGCGTGACGAGGTCGCGCAAGGTCGTCGAATCCTCCTCACGTCCGACGAACATAACGAGAGGCTCGGCGGGGGCGTACACGTCCATCTCACGTCCCTTCGGCGAGTAACGTGTATCATCTACCTCGATAAGTCCGGCGTCTTTGAGGTTTTCGAGGTGGTAACGCGCGTTCTGGACGGTGGTGTCGGCGCGCTCCGCGACCTCCGAGGGTGTCGCGGGTTCGTCGTGGAGTTCGGAAAGCATGTTGCGCGCTGTTTCGGACGAAAGCGCGCCGATGAGGTCGTCGGCGTCGTCGCTGTCGACGCCTATGACTCGGGTGCTCCCCCTCTCCTCGGTTTTCGCCATATACGGAAGATAGAAGTCCTAACTCAAACATCTTCCGTTGCTTCGTGCTTTTTCAGAGGATACCGCCGAAACCGTCCATCTTCCTCGAACTACCGAAACCGGTTTACTCCGCGAGTGGTTAACAAGACGGGAACAAAGATGACCTTCTCCGAAGACTCCAACTTCGTCACATTACAGCCCGACCAGCCGTGGTTCGAGACGGTTTACGCGCCCGCGCCGTTGGTGATAGTCGGAACGCGCGAACCCGACGGCTCCGACGACTTAGCTCCGAAGCATATGGCGTTTCCGCTCGGATGGTCGGACTACTTCGGCTTCGTCTGTACGCCTGAGCACAGCACGTACACGAACGCCGAGCGCGCAGGCGTATTCACCGTAAGCTACCCGCGTCCCGACAACGTCTTGGAGGCGACGCTCGCGGCGGCACCGCGCGACGAAGAAGGCGACAAGCCGTCTCTCGAAGAGGTTGAGACGACCGACGCCGAGACTGTCGACGCACCCGCCGTCGCCGACGCGTACGCCGTGCTTGAATGTGAACTCGAAAAGACGGTCGACGGATTCGGAAGGGCTTCGCTCGTCGCGGGCGAGGTGGTCGAGAAGCACGTCCACACCGACGCGTACCGTAGCGACGACACCGAACCCGAGGAGCTTTTCCGGCGCGCTCCTTCGCTCGTCTACTTCTACCCCGACCGGTTCGCCGAGGTTGGCGAGACACAGGCGTTTCCGTTTCCGAAGGGGTTCCAGAGATGACTGCGTCCGAACAGAACCACCCCGCGGAACGTATCCGAGACTGGGCAGAGAGCCACGCCGACGAGGTCGAGGAGTACCTGCTTGCGCTCGTCGAGCACGAGACGCCAACGGAGAACCCCGAGACCTTCGACGGCTTCTTCGAAAGGCTCGCCGACGACCTCGAAGAAGCCGGACTCGAAACCGAAAGGGTGGATGGCGAAGAGACGGGCGGGCGTCTGGAGGCTTGGACGCCGGACGCGTCCGACGCCGACAAGATACAGCTTATCGTCGGACACGCCGACACCGTCTGGCCCCTCGGCACCGTCGACGAAAATCCGCCGAACGTCGACGACGGTACTCTGGAAGGTCCCGGCTCACTCGACATGAAGGGTGGTCTGACGCAGGCGGTCTTCGCTCTCCGAGCACTCGACGAACTGTCCCTTGAACCGTCTCTGCCCGTCCATCTCCTCGTTTCGAGCGACGAGGAGGTCGGCAGCCCCGAGTCGAAGCCGCGTATCGTCGAACTCGCCCAACGCGCCAACCGTGTCTTCGTCTTAGAACCCGCGAGCGGTCCCGAAGGTAAGATCAAGATAGCGCGGAAGTCGGTCGGGCGTTTCACGGTCACGATAGAAGGGAAGGCGGCACACGCAGGTCTCGAACCCGAGGAGGGCGCGAGCGCGACACAGGAACTCGGCAACGTGATACACCGTCTGCACGGACTCACCGATGTCGACTCGGGTGTGACGGTCAACGTCGGCGAGGTAGAGGCGGGTCTGCGTTCGAACGTCGTCGCGCCCGACGCGAAAGCCGAGGTCGACGTACGCGCGCCGACGCACGAAGCCGCCGAGGAAGTGGAGAGGAAGATACGGTCGATAGAGGCGGAGACACCGGGCACACGTCTCAGCGTCGAGGGCGGCTTCGGAAGACCGCCGATGGAGCAGACGCCGGGGAACAGGCTTCTCTGGGAACGCGTTCAGGAGGTCGGCGAACGTCTCGGCATGAGCCTCGAAGGAACGCGTTCGGGCGGTGCGAGCGACGGCAACGACGCAAGCCAGCACGCGCCGACGGTGGACGGCTTCGGTGCCGTCGGCGACGGAGCACACCAGGAGTTCGAGTACGTCATCCTCGACGCTCTCGTCGACCGAGTCGCGCTCTTAGCGGCGTGCCTCGTTGAAGAGCCGCTACCAGAGAACCTCGAAAAGGAGCTACAGGCATGAAAGTCGACGTATACGCCTCCGTGACACGTATAGCCGACCTCGAAGACCGTGCGTCCGAGTACGAAGTCGAAACGCGTCCGCGGACCGACTGGGAGACAGGCGAATACGTCGTCGCACGCGTCACCAAACGACCTGCTCCCGACGTACGGGTAGAGAACCCGCACGGACGACGTGTCGAACTCATGGAAGGGGAGACTGTCATCGGCGCGCTCGGAACGCGACGTGCGACACGCGGCTACGTCGGTAGCTTCCGCGATGTCGGCGAGGACGGAGTCATGAACATCATGACCGGCGGCGGTGTACTCGGAAAGGTCACGTCTACGTCGCCGTACAGCCCGACGCCTATAGAGGTTGAGTACGTCGGGCACGTCGTGGCGGACGGCGAAGTTGAGAGGATGCAGAACCACGCGGTCACGTCCGACAAGACGGAGCTAGAGACGCCCGTAGTCCTCGTTCTCGGCACGAGCATGTCGGCTGGTAAGACGATGAGCGGAAGGGTGGTCACACGTGTCTTGGTCGAGAACGGCTACGAAGTCGCCGCGTGCAAGCTCACGGGCGCGGGCACCTACAACGACGTTCTTTCGATGGAGGTAGCAGGCGCGGAACCCATCTACGACTTCGTCGATGCGGGTATGCCGACGACAGTCGTCCCCGAGGAGACCTACCGCGAAGCCGTCGAACCCCTCCTAGGACGTATGCGCGAAGCCGATGTCGTCGTCGCGGAGGTCGGTGCCAGCCCCCTCGAACCGTACAACGGCGAAGCCGCCGTCGAGATGGTCGGGGACGACGTAGCCTTCACGCTCCTCTGCGCGTCCGACCCTTACGCAGTCGTCGGCGTCGAGAACTCTTTCGGGCACTCGCCGGATCTTGTCGCGGGGATAGCGACGAACACGGCGGCGGGCGTCGACCTCGTCGAAAAGCTCACCGGCTGTCCCGCTCTCAACCTGCAGAAGGAGGAGACTAAGAAGACGTTAGAGGTGATGCTCACCGACGCGCTTCGGTGAGTTTCGCCCCAAGAGTTATGATACGTCGCCGCCGAGTATGAGGATATCCAGCCATGGACTACCACAGAGGCGAACCGTTAAGGCACGTAGGCGACCTTCCCGCGATGGCGGCTGACAGGTACGAGGACAAGCTTGCTTTCGAGTACCAAGGCGACGAACTCACGTACCGAGAACTAGAACAGCAGACGAACAGCCTCGCCGACTCGCTCGTCGAGTACGGCGTGGAGCCGGGCGACCGTGTGGCGATATACATCGAGAACTCGCTGCAGTTCCCCGTCTCCTTCTTCGGTATCATCAAGGCGGGCGGCGTCGTCGTGCCGTTGAACCACAGGATGGACAAGGGCAACCTGAACTACATACTCGAAGACGGAGAGGTCGACCTTCTCATCGCGGCTTCCGTCTTCGGGACGACAGCCGAGGACCTGTACGAAGCGACAGGCGTCGAGACCGTCGCCATACCGGGCGGGAGCGAAGACCACCACGTCGACTTCGACGCGTGGGTCGAGGAAGGCGACGAGGAGTTCGAACGCGTCGACCGCGACTTCGACGAGACGGCGATACAGTGCTACACGAGCGGTACGACCGGCGACCCCAAGGGCGTCATGACGACACACAGGAACGCTCTGACGACCGCGCAGTCGTTCGCCGAGGTAGGCGGAGGCGACCCCGAGAAGAGTTCTACACTCGTCGTCCTTCCGCTGTTCCACATGTTCGGACTCGGTGCGGTTCTGATGCCGAGCCTCTACCAAGGCGGTGAGGTGATACTCAAGACGTTCCCGGTTGCGAGCCAGCTCCTTGAGGCGATTACGGAGCACGAGATTACGTCGTTCGCTGCCGTGCCTGCAATCTACATCGAGATGGTGAGCGAGTACGAGGAAAACCCCGACAAGTACGACGTATCTTCGATAGAGCGTCTGGGTTCGGGTGCCGCGCCGCTCGCCGAGGACACACGCGAACGTATCGAACAGGTCTTCGACACGCCGCTCGTCGAGGGCTGGGGCATGACGGAGACGAGTCCGGCAGGGACGGCACAGGGTTCGCGCGGTGTCAAGAAGGGCGCGGGATGCATAGGACAGCCGTTACCCGACTTAGAACTCAAGCTCGTGAACCCCGAGGACAGGAGCGACGTACGCGTCTCCGCCGACTTCTTGAATCCGACGCGTCCCGCCGATACGTCCGAAATAGATTTCGACGACGAGGAGCAGACGACGGGCGAAATCGCTGTGCGCGGACCGCAGGTGTTCAAGGGCTACTACAAGATGCCCGAGAAGACGGAGGAGGTCTTCGACGACGACGGCTGGTTCTACACCGACGACATCGCACGTGTCGACGAGGACAGGTATCTCTGGATGGTCGACCGCGCCGACGACATGATGCTCGTCGGCGGAGAGAACGTCTATCCTGCCGAGATTGAGAACGAGCTTTACAGCCATCCCGATGTCGCAGAAGCCGCGGTCGTTCCGGCACCTCATGAGGTCAAGGGACAGGCACCCGTCGCCTTCATCGTTCCGGAGCACGGTGCCGAACCGACGGAGCTTGAGATACGTGAGTTCGCGCTTGAGAGGATGCCGACCTACGCC
>JAQZDD010000128.1 GCA_028751055.1 Euryarchaeota archaeon Ods04
CGAACTTTAGTCGGAGACGCGGGCGTCCGATGTCGATGGGAACGTTCTCGGTGTCGATGAGTCCGCGGTCTTCCATCTCGGTCTTCTTGCGCGAGAAGGTCGCCTTCGAGGCGACACCCGAGTCTTCTCCCCATTTCGAGATGTCGTAGAGGAGTATCTCGTTGCGCGCCGCGGCGAGGAGCGCGACGGTTATCTCATCGAGACCGTCACCGTTCCCTTTGGCGGTTTCGAGATGGTCGAGTATGGCGGTGAAGTCTTCCTGTGTCTCCTCTCCGATTTCGTCGCGGAGCGTCTCGACTACGCGCGAAGCGGGCGGGGTGCGTATCTTGAAGTCGTCGCCTACTTCCCACATCTCCTCGAAGAACTCGGCAGCGTCGTCAACCATACCCGAGTCGTCGGTCGACAGCGCGCCCATACGCTCACCGAGGTCGACAAACGACATTATCTCGGAGTCGCCCACGACCACGAGCGAACGGTACGAGTTGTCCTCCGTCGTAAGGAGTTCTAGCTTACCGTCCTCTATCAGGTCGCTCGCCGCGCTCGCTATCAGGAAGTCGTCCATCGCGTCCTTGAGCGCGCCCCTCCCCGACAGGACACGTATCTTGTCGACGGAGTCGCTTTCCTCGCTCGCCACCTTGATGTACCGCCCGAGTACCTTGGGTGACACCTGAAGTATCCGTACGGAGCCGCCGCCTTCTTCTATCGACCTCTTTATTATATCGTCGCCGTTTATCCCGGTCAATGTTGTCATGCTGTTCTTAACTATATACCTCCACCGTATTTAATTTGACGGTACATGGCGTATAAATGAGACACGTGAGCCTATTCGGATAAGCGTCTGACGCAAAACGGGACTCAGACCGTAGCTATCCCCGAAATCAGCCTTTCGAGATGTATCCTCTCGTTGGCACCCTCACCGAGCACGCTGTCTATCTCTCCGACGAGGACGACTTCCTCGGGGTCGTCGGTCTCCTGTAGGACGCGTCTCAGAACCTCGTCGCCCGACCATCCGCCATCTATGAGAAGGTCGTCAACTACCCCGACTGCTTCGTCGAACCGTCCGGCGCGCGCGTCTTCAAGGAGCGCGGGAACGTCGTCGTCCTCAGTTTCGCCGACGACCTCGTATGCGTTGTTGACGTTGACCTCGCCGCGGACCGCGACAGCCTGTAAGAGTAGGACGCATTCGCGCAGGTCGTCACCAGCCTCCGCGACGTACTCGACGCCCGCGCCCTCGTCGTCGGTCAGTATGTCCTCGCGCTCCACTATACGTTCTAGTGCTTCGACGCGTTCGTCCTTCGTGGGCTGACGCACGGCGACGGGGAGCGCGCGCGAACGTATCGCGGGGATGAGAGCGGAGAGCGACCGCGTCGTGAGAACGAAACGGCACGACGACGAGAAACGTTCGACGACACGCCGGAGTGCCTGCTGGAAGTCGCGCCGCGTCTCTTCGGCGTTGTCGATGACGATGACACGCCGTCCTTCGCCGACCGACGAGTGCGACGCGACCTCCTTCAGGACGTGGTTTATCATGTCTGCCTTCGACATCTCACGTTTCCGTTTTGCTGTGATGAAGCCGCGGAAACGAGGGTCTTCGGCGATTTCGTTCTTAGTCATGCCGAAGAAGTCGGAGGCGTTGAGGACGTACGGGTCGTCGCCCAAGAGACGCGCGCCCGCCGTCTTGCCCGAGCCGCGTGGACCGTGTAGGACGACGTTGAGACCGCTGTCCTCGGCGCGCGTGAGGAGACGTGCGACCTCGTCCTGCGGCAGGTCGTCGAAGCTCTCCGGCGCGTGTTTCGCCGTCCAGAGCATACGCGACGTAGCGGCGGACACCGCATAAAGCTGTCTCAATCCGGTTACGTCAGCTTCCGAATGATAGTTGGTGAACTGAAGGGCAAGATAAAAAGTTCTAAGCCCCCATGGGTTGAACGTCACACCATGCCAACAGTAGAGTACCTAGACTACGACGTCGTCGAAGACAACGGCTGGGACATATACGACGAGGAGAACTTTGAGAAGGCAGCTGAGATGGACCTGCCCGAGGAAGACTACGGCGAGATAGAGGTGTTCGAAGGCGAGTATATCCTCGAAGCCGCGGAGCGCGAAGGCTTCGACTGGCCCTTCTCGTGCCGCGCGGGTGCGTGCGCCAACTGCGCCGGCATCATCGTCGAGGGCGAGATGGAGATGGACATGCAGCAGATACTGAGCGACGACGAGGTAGAGGAGAAGGACGTACGTCTCACGTGTATCGGAACGCCCGAGACCGACCACATAAAGATAGTCGTCAACGCAAAGCACCTCGACTACCTTCAGAACCGCGTCATCTGAAAGGCGTCGTCTAAACGTCGTTTTTGTGCGTTACCTGCCGTCGTAGAGGAAAGGCGAAAGCAGAAGGAAGCCTGCGAGAGCGACGAGTAGCATGGTCGGGAAGACCGCGCCGTACGCTTCGGGGAAGAGAGCGGCAAGGGCGACGACCGCGCCCATGGGAACTGCGTGCTCCTTCTTGAGTTCGGGGTACTCGACCTCTATGAGCATGAGATACGCGAGCACGACCGTCAGAGGCACGAGAACGAAGCCGTCGTCGATGCCCGTCAGGGGTTCCGTGTGAGTCAGAAAGACGACGACGACCGTCACGCCCGCGAATGTCGAGGGGACGCCTGTGAAGCCCGGCGTGTCGACGTCCTGTACGTTGTAAGCGGCGAGACGTACTATGACGGCTAAGACGTAGAAGATGGGGACGAGCGACAGCGCGAGACTGATGTCGCGCGCGACGTAGTGCGCCAATAGCGCGGGCGCGACGCCGAAGGTGACGGCGTCGCCGAAAGAGTCGATGTGCACGCCTAAGTCGCTCGTCGGCGTGTACTGGGCGATGATACCGTCCAAGCCGTCGGCTATCGCTCCAATCAGTATAAGACTCGCCGCTATTACGAGGTCGTCGACGGCGACGGCGATTACAGCAATGAAGCCGAATCCGACGTTCATGAGCGAAATGAAGTCGGGAGGCTCCAGAAGGTCGAGAAGACTCGGTATCATATGCCGGAATGGGGGGACGCGCCGGTATTAAATCTTCCTTACCGCCCTTCGACAGATTTAAACTTCAACATAAGCAATTTTCAGGTATGGAAAAGGGTTCGGTGGTAGACGCCGAAAGGGAGATAAAAAAGGTGCCGGTGACGGCAGACACCGACCTAACCAAACATCTGAGGTGCTGACATGCAGGAGATAACCGGACTTCTCGTAACACACAAACGCGCCGAACTCGGCGACCTCGAAAGGCTTTGCGCGCCGGACGCCGACGGTATACGCGAAACCCTGATGGACGAGGCTGACGAGGCTTACGTTCTGCAGACTTGCAACCGCGCCGAGTTCTACGTCTCGGGCGCGTCGCGCTCCGTGCTCGAAGACCTCGCCGACCAACTCGACGTACGCGAAGGTACGTTCAGATACGTCGGACATACCGAGGCGTCGCGCCACCTTATGCGTCTCGCCGCAGGTCTGGAAAGCATGGTCGTAGGAGAGGACGAGATTCTGGGACAGATGCGTGACGCTTACCACGACGCCTCCGACGAAGGATGTTTGGACGGCACGCTCGACACCGCCGTTCTCAAGGCACTCCACGTCGGCGAACGCGCACGCAGTGAGACGGCGATAAACGAGGGCAACGCCTCGATGGGAAGCGCGGCGGTCGAGATGGCACGAGAAAGACTCGGACATCTCGAAGGAATCAAGGTCGTCGTCGTCGGCGCGGGCGAGATGGGCGAACTCGTCGCAAAGTCGCTTGCCGACCGCAACGCCGACTACGATGAGGTCGTCGTCGCAAACAGGACGTACGACACGGCGCGGCGTCTTGCTGACGAGATAGGCGGTGAACCCGTCCGTTTCGGCGAGATAACACGCCACTTGGACGATGCCGACGTGCTCGTCACGGCGACGGGCGCGCCGCATCTGATATTCGACTCCGAAGACCTGCGTGGACGCGACGTGGTGGTTCTCGACCTTGCGAACCCGCGCGATGTCGATGACAACGCGGGAACGGTGGAAGGCGTCGAACTCGTCGACATAGACGACTTAGCCGACGTTAGCGACTCGTCCGTCGAGAGAAGGCGGCGCGCTGCCGAGCAGGTCGAGGACATGATAGAAGAAGAGATGGAGGTGCTGGAGGAGAAGATGAAGGAGAAGCGCGCCATGGAGATGCTTTCGAAGATATACACGCGCGCCGAGGAGATACGCAGAAAGGAGACGCGTGAAGGCGTTCGGAAGCTTGAGACGGGCGGGAGGTCGCTTACGGAACGCGAGCGCGAGATAGTCGAAGACATGACCAACTCGATAGTCAACCAGATGCTGTCGACGCCGACGGAGGCACTCAAGGACGCAGCAGTCTCAGAGGACTACGAGACCCTCCGTTC
>JAQZDD010000118.1 GCA_028751055.1 Euryarchaeota archaeon Ods04
CTCCTCCTGCTCCGCGTGTGCGTGGTACTGTATCTCCTCGCCGGGTTCGAAGTACCAGATACCCAGCCGCATCTCTTGCGCACCGAGCGCGCCCGCAACGTCGCGCATGTCCAAGTCGGGCGGTACGTTCTCTATCTCCGAAAGGTCTGTGACGGGTATCTCCTCCGTCTCTAACACTCTGTACTCCATGGTGGTATGATAGGAAGCCAACACAATAAAGATGTCTTACGGCACGACACGTGGAGGGCACATATTCTTGTGCGACGCGGACGAAGACGCGGTATGACGAACACGGACAAGACCATCAAGGACCCTGTCCACGACCATATACACGTCGACGGGTTCGCGCTCGACCTTCTGGACACACCCGAGATGCAGCGTCTGCGCCACGTGCGGCAGCTGGGCACCGCCTATCTCGTCTATCCGAGCGCGAACCACACACGTTTCGAACATTCGCTCGGCGTCTACCATCTTGCCGTCCGCGCGCTCGACAACCTGGGAGTGACCGGCGTAGAACGCGACGAGGTACGTGCCGCGGCATTACTCCACGACGTGGGACACACACCTTTCTCGCACAACATCGAGGACATAGTCGAAGAACACGTCGGAAAGAGGCACGACGAGGTAGACGACCTCTTAGACGGCGAGGTCGCGCGCGTCCTAGAGGAACGTGGCGTCTCGCCCGACCGTGTGGCGTCGCTCGTCCGCGGCGAGGGCAGGTACGGACAGCTAGTTTCGGGCGCGCTCGACGTCGACCGTATGGACTACCTCGTCCGCGACGCGCACCATACGGGCGTCCCCTACGGCACCATCGACAGCGGAAGGCTCGTGCTTGAACTCGGATACGTCGACGGCGAACTCGTTCTCGGAGAGGGGAACGTGCAGACAGCCGAAGCCCTGTTGCTCGCACGCTCCCTGATGCATCCGACGGTCTACAGCCACCATGTCGCACGTATCTCGACGGCTATGTTAGAACGTGCGACACAGCGTCTGATAGAGGCGGACAACGGCGTCGACGCCTCCGAAGTCCGGCGGATGGACGACCACGAACTCACCGTCGCGTTGCGCGAGAACGACGTGACGCGCGAGACAGCCGAACGTCTCGCCGAGAGACGACTGTACAAACGCGCCGTCTGGAAGCCGCGCGACGAACTCCGAGACTCGACACTCGACGCCGACCCACGCGAACTCGAAGCCGAAATAGCGGAGCGCGCGGGAGACAGCGTCGAGCCGCACGAGGTTATCGTCGACGTTTCTAAGCCGCCCGTTATGGCTGAGACGGAGGCGCGCGTCGTCGTCGACGGCGAGAAACGGATGCTCGAAGACGTTTCGAGCCTCGTGAGAACTCTCCGTAGGGTTCACGAGGAGCAGTGGCGTTTCGGAGTCTACACGCCCGAGGAGAGCGTCGAAGAAGTCGTCGACTCTGCCGAAGGCGTCGTCTGAAACATCAAGGTTTAGGACGAAGCACGAGAAGCCTGCACATGGTCGAGACTAAGCATATCGAAGTCACGTTGTATCTCGCATTTATGTACACGGTCTTCGTAGTCTCGCTCGTCGGAGTCATCTACCTTGTGTCTCAGAGACCTCTCATCGCAGTCGTCGTCCTCCTCGCGGTCGTGCTCGGTCTCCTGTACAGGAGACGCAAGGCGGAAGAACGGAAAGAGAGCGGTGATAGCGAGGAGACCGGTGATGGCGGAGAGAGTGAGACCGAAGATAGCTGAGAGTAGTAGCTCAGAAAGCGTACTCGTCGTCGCCGCCCATCGTGTCTTCGAACTCGCTTTCGAACTCGTCTTCCTCGCGTCTACCGCTCGTCCGTAACGTCCTGATTCCTATCGATATCAGGTCTTCTATAGCTTCCTGTCTGTCTATGTACTCACCTTCCTCTATGAGCTGGGCGATCTGCATTTCGAGTCTTTCTGGGATGTCTATCTCTATCTTGCTCATCGTTTTTGGTTCGTTCGTGCCTCCGTATTAAGCTTGCGGGGCTACTCGCAGGAGTGATAACTCCGCGGGACTTAGACGGAGTGTGAAGCTTCTCCTGACACACGGCGACGACTCGAACGCACGTATCGAGGATGGTCTCTCGTCGCACGGCGTCGACTGCGTGACGTTCGACGCTTACGGGCGCGTGTACCTTCTGGAAAGGAAAGACGATGTACCCGACGCAGACGTTGGACTCGTCTATCCGTCACGTCTCGTTGAGGGCGGCGTCTTGGACGCGCTGACCGGTCTGACATGGATAAACGACGTGACCGACGTTCTCACGACGCGCAACAAAGCACGCACGGTCGCCCTCTTAGAGAGAGAAGGTATTCCCGTACCCGAAACACGCCTTCTCTCTAACCCCGTCTCCGACGACGACGTGCGCGCGGCTTTCGACGCCGTCGGCACCCCTGCCGTAATCAAGCCTAACTCGGCGTCGTCGGGACGTGGTGCCGTCATCGCACACGACGCCGACACGGCTACGGGTGCCGCCGACCTTTTCGGCGTCGTCCACGAGTCATCGCTCGTCCGCGACCGTACTTTCGTCGTACAGGAGTACATAGAAGACGCGCGCGACTACCGTGTAATGGTACTCGACGGCGACTACGTCGGCGCGGTCGAGAGACGCGCTCCGGGATGGAAGAAGAACGTGAACGCGGGCGCGGAGGCACACAGCGTAAAACCGCCCGAAGGCGTCGTGTCCCTCGCAGAGGACGCGGCGCGCGCGCTCGGCGTCGAGTTCTGCGGTGTAGACGTATTATCGCAAGAAGGCACCGACTTGCACGTCGTAAACGAGGTCAACGCGCGCCCCACCGTGGACGACGCGGACAAGTACGAGCCGGATTTCTACGCCAAGTTCGCGCGACTCGTGAGAAACGCCGTATAGACGAAAACGGACGAGAGACCTTTTTGAACGGTATAAAACGGTCTGAGACCGTGTTTAAGACGGCTGAACTCCGGCGAACTCCTGAATAAACGGAAATAAATTCCAACGTTAGGGGGTGTTTAATTAGTACGGGGTGTTAGAAGGGAGTAGAGAGGTAAGATAGAATGTCCACAGCAGTACCCCAGAACAAGACAGAGGGAATGAACGAGAAGCAGACGAGGATAGTCGAGTATCTCGAACGTAAGGTTGACGACGGGAAGCTGTACTTCAAGAGCAAGTTCATGTCCGACGAACTCGGCATGTCGTCGAAGGAGATAGGCACCAACATGCTCCGCCTGTCGGAACGTTGCGAGAGGCTCTCCATCGAGAAGTGGAGTTACGCGAGCGCGACGACATGGAAGGTCGAGCCTGCCGAGTAACGTACCGCCCGAACCCGAAAACCTCTGCAAAACGGCACTGCCTTTGTGCGCGGCAGAAAGAATTAAACGCCTGCCGCACTTCTTTTAATTATGTCGAGCAAGGGGGAGTTCGGATGTCAGATATAACCAACGAAGAAGTGAAGCTCAGCCGTGCTATACAGAAGAGGACGGGCAGGACGTTCTACTTCGCAACCCTGTTCCTTCCGAAACGCGTGCGAAGGAGGACGCACGTCCTCTACGCTTTCTTCCGTATATGCGACGAGGTCGTCGACGACTACAACGCCGAAGACGACCCCGAAGCCAAGAGGCACGAGCTTGACGAGCTACGAGAACAGGCACTGGGGAGGAAGGAGACAGACGACCCTGTCGTCGCCGCCTTCTCGGCGGTGAGGGAGGAGCACGACATACCCAACCGCGAAGTCGAGGAGTTCGTAGACGCGATGAAGACCGACATAACCAAGTCGCGTTACGAGGACTTCGAGGAGCTTCAAGCATATATGCGTGGCTCCGCCGCGGCGGTCGGAAACATGATGACCTGTATCATGGATGTCGACGACTACGAAGCGGCGAATCCGCACGCCGAGAAGCTCGGCGAGGCTTTCCAGATGACCAACTTCATACGCGACGTGCGCGAGGACGCCGAGAAACGGCAACGTGTCTACCTCCCGCTCGAAACGCTGCGCAGACACGGGGTGACGGAGGAGGAGGTTCTCGCGCTTGAGGATTCTGAAGGGCTACGCGACGCCGTAAGCGAGGAGCTACTTCGGACGGAGAAGCTTTACCGTGAGGGTGTCGCTGGCATACGTCTCCTACCCGCAGACTGCCGTTTTCCGGTTCTACTCGCCGCCGTCATGTACGCCGAACACCACAGGCTGATACGCGCGCGCGACTACGACGTGGTGTCGTCGGAGCCTTCTCTCGGTACCATACGTAAGCTTGGACTGTACGCCCGGACACGTCTAGCTTGGGCGCGTACGGATGACCCAGAAGCCGTCTTCGAGAAGGTTAGTGCCGTCGAAGACGACAAAGCGCGACGCGCCAACTTCGGACGGATACGGAGAGCAATACCTTTCGTCGAAGAACACGAACACGTCGACCAAGGGCAGGACTGAACCGAACCTACTGCGAACGAGGGTCGAGAAGCCGTGCGTCGAAACGGTCGGCGCGTACGAGAACTACTCCGAAGACGACCGCTACGACAGCGGGAACGGGGTTCCAGAACCAGAGGTTTATCGCACCCCAGAGTATGACGAAGCTAACCATGTCGTCAAGCATGAAGTCACAGCTTTCGAGGCGTCGCAGGAGGGCGTCGCGGTCGAGCGAAAGGTCAAGGAGGACGACTGCGACCGTAGCGGAGAGCATCCAGCCCGCGTAGTTCGTGAGCGGCACGCCGTAGA
>JAQZDD010000247.1 GCA_028751055.1 Euryarchaeota archaeon Ods04
CGTACATCATCTCTAAGTCCATGCCCGCGCAGAAGACATCGCCCTCGCCTAAGAGGGTTATCGCGCGTACGTCGTCTTCGTCGCCGAGGTTTTCGAAAGCCGTCCTGAGTCCTGCGATAACGTCTTGGTCGATTGCGTTCCTCTTCTCCGGACGGCTCAGGATGACATCGGCTCTGTGTCCTTCCTTCTCGACTCTTACCTTGTCGGTTCCGGTCTCCATGCTCCTACGCAGGTGACGACGGAACAAAAGTCTGACTTCGGTCTGGACAAGGCTTATTCGAGTTAAGGGCAAAGGACAAGCGAGTAATCGATGTGCGACACCCTCGTTGCGACGCCCTCCGCGACACGCGACGGAGTGATGCTGTTCGGCAAGAACTCCGACCGTGAACCCAACGAGGCGCACGAGGTCGTACGCGTACCCGCGAAACAGCACGACGAACCGACCGTCTCTTGCACGTACATAGACATGCCACAGGTCGAGCGCACCAACGCCGTCGTCCTGTCGAAGCCGTTCTGGATGTGGGGCGCGGAGATGGGCGCGAACGAACACGGCGTCGTCATCGGCAACGAGGCTCTGTTTACGCGCGTAGACGTGGAAAAAGAGGGGCTGTTAGGCATGGACCTCCTGCGTCTCGCTCTCGAACGTGCCGCGACGGCGGACGAAGCCGTCACGGTCATGACCGACCTAATGGAGAAGCACGGACAGGGCGGCGACGGCGGCATGCACGACGAGTTCCTCTACCACAACTCGTTCTTGGTCGCCGACCGAAAGGAGGCGTGGGTGCTCGAAACCGCGGGCGAGCACTGGGTTGCGAAACACGTCGAAGGCGTCTACTCCATCTCAAACTGTCCGACGGTATCTGACGACTGGGACCGCGCTTCAGACGACGTGGTGGCGCACGCTGTCGAACAGGGATGGTGCGACGACGCCGACGGCTTCCGTTTCGACGAATGTTACACGGACAGCATCTACACGCGTTTTAGCGACGCCGAGAGCAGGCGGCGTTGTACGATGGCGCGTCTCGAACAGCGCGAAGGCGACCTGACCGTTGACGACTTCATCGACGCTCTCCGTGACCACGGCGACCATGGTAACGGCGACGAAACGAGCACCTACCGCCCCGACCGCGGCGTCTTAGGCGTCTTAGGCTCCGAGGTGTGCATGCACGCCGGATACGGTCCGGTGCGCCGAAGCCAGACGACGGGTTCGATGGTGTCGCGTCTCTCGGCAGAAACGACCGATGCGCAGTTCATGACGGGCACGGCGGCACCCTGCACGAGCGTCTTCAAGCCCGTCTGGGTGGACACACCTATGCCGGACACAGGAAAGTCGCCGACCGACGAGGCGGACGACGAGTCGCTCTTCTGGCGGCACGAACGTCTCCACCGCGAGACGTTACGCGACTATCCGGCACGTATCGCCCTCTACGACGACGAACGTGACGCTCTCGAAGACGAGATGGTTGAGGGCGCGCTCGAACTCGCCGAAGGAGGAGCGTCGTCGAAGGAGCGTGCTGTCTACTCGGAGGACTGTTTCGAGAGAGCCGAAACCGCGACGGAAGAATGGACGCGGAAGGTGGCGGACGCGCCGGTAGAGAGCAAGCCCGGCTTTCTCTTCCGACGTGCGTGGAACGAGTACAACGAACGCGCCGGACTGCGCCTGCCGAACGGAAAGCTCTGATACCTGTCTGTCCCGTCTGCCCTTAGGTAGACGGATATGTCTAGAGCACAAAAAACTGCCACGTATGATTGACGACATAAGAAAAGCGCGTGAGAAGATGGAGAGCCTCACCGAAGCCGCTGTGAACGCCGACGAGACGCTCCGTAACGTCGAGGATACGCTCGAAGACGTGGACAGGAAGATGGACCGTGTCGAGAGGCTCGAACGAGGTCTAATCGCAACCGTCGACACCAAGTTCGAGGACCTGACGCTCAAGATGTTCGTAATCGAACTCAAGCTATACGGTCTGGTAATCTTCGCCAGCTTAGCTGTCGGCATCTACCTGACTGCTCAGGGTAGCGAACTCCTTGGGCAGGCGGCTTTCGGACTAGCCGGACTCGTCCTCATATCGGCTTTCCTGACCACGTACCGTTACCTCGGAAGGGACTTCATCGTCGACCTGATACGGATAGCCAGCCCGTTCCTTGAGAACCCGAAGCTCGAAAAGGGCTACAGGATTGAGGACTTCTCCGACGACCGACGTCGTCGTTAGCTTTCGACACGCGAACCATACACGTCTTTAGTCCGCGTCGTCTATCTCCGTACGATGAAACGGCGCGACTGTCTACGCCTCTCTGCGGGTGCTCTTGCACTCACCACAGCGGGCTGTCTG
This sequence comes from Euryarchaeota archaeon Ods04, assembly GCA_028751055.1. Lineage (GTDB taxonomy): Archaea > Halobacteriota > Halobacteria > Halobacteriales > Halorutilaceae > Halorutilus. The sequence continues at coordinate 2,334 of JAQZDD010000247.1, forward strand.
TCTTCCATAAGGGGCGACGACACGGGACACGAAGACCTGTACCTCGGAACCCCCGAAAACCCCGCAGGCAACGTCAGACACCCCCGACGCGGCGACGAGATACCCGAAGCCGAGTTCTACGATGTCTTCACCGACGGCTACGTCTCGACCGACCGCGACGGCGCGTTTCTGATGACGTTCTTCTACTCTTTCTGCCCCACTGAATGCATCTGGCTCATCTCGTCCCTCACACACGCCGAGGCGAGTATACTCGAAGCGGACGTTGAGGAGCCACGTATACTCGCAGTCACCTTTGACCCCGAGCGTGACACGCCCGAAGCACTCGTCGAGTACGCCGACAGAATGGGCGTCGACAGGGAGTCCGGAAACTGGAGCTTTCTCCGTCCCGACGGCGAGGAGGAGGCGGAGCGCGTACTCGGCGACGAGTTCGGCATA
>JAQZDD010000187.1 GCA_028751055.1 Euryarchaeota archaeon Ods04
ATGTCCTGAGTACCCGCAGCAGTCCCATTGTTGTTCACCGTCGCGCTAACCACGAGTTCGTCGCTGTCCACAACCTGTGCGTCGGGACCGGAGTCCTGAGCACCAACCTGAACATTCAGGTCGTCAACTTCAAAGTCCTCCTGTGCGGCAACCGCACCTACAGCGGTAGCCACCCCTAAAAGGGCAAGCACCGCAAATATCGCCGTTACTCTCAACAGTCTATCGTTCATGTTGTTTCACCTCCTTCTACTACTGTAATCGCTTCTACGTCTGTGCTTCCGATATCGGTACCATACATGCTTATTGATCTACCTCCATGGGTGTCTTACAGTCACGGAATTGAACCTAACGACTTAAAGTCTTTGCCGTTGGTGGTCGTGTACCGTGACTGTCGGGACTTTTCCCTGATTTTTAGCATAAAGGGTAGTTATATATACTTTCTGGTAGATGACGGTGCGATATGACGCACGTCAGACAAGTTTTCGTTGATACTGTACTACCTTGTTCGGTTTTTGCCGACATGGCGGTTATCAGTTCAACGCCCGCATTATTCAAGCCGTGCGATACTTAAACCCTTTATCTGCCGACGGTGGGTGCCAAGGAACGTTGTGAGCACCGAGCAGACGGTTCAAGGAACGGCGCGAGAGTTTATTTCAGTTTCTTGTGTCCCGAAACACATGATACGTCCGTAAGGGTCGCAGAACCGTGAAACGTAACCAGAAGCAAGACAAACCGGTGAGCATGGACACCGACTGGAAAGTCGTCGAATCCAGAGTTGAGTACGAGACGGGATGGTACGAAGGCGGCTACGACGAGGTGGAACAGCCCGACGGAACGATGAAGAAGTACTACTGGGCGCGTCTCCCGCCCGCCGTCGTCGTTGTCGCGCGCCACGAGGACGACGTTATCTTCGTCGAGCAGTACCGTCCGACGGTGCGCGAGGAGCACCTTGAACTCGTCGCGGGTATCGTGGAGGAAGAAGACAGAGGAGAGGACGGAGACGCGAAAGGATACGAGGAGGCAGGGATACGCGAGCTCCGAGAGGAGACGGGCTTCGTCGCCGACGACGCGACCCTCCTGCAGGATTACCGCGTCGCAACCGGCGTACTGCGCCACGACCGCGGCGTGGTCTACGCCGAAGCCGTCGACCGAGTCGAACCCGACAGGGACGAGAACGAGTTTCTACGTGTGAGGCGCGTGCCGGTCGAAGAAGCTATAGATGTCGCGCGTCGCGCGCCCGCGAACGACGCTACCATAGAAGGTATCCTGCTCGCGCGCGAGGACGGCTATATCTGAGAACAGGTATATCTAAGAGCCGCCTTCCTCCTCCTCGACTCTGCTCTTGACCTCCTCCTCGACGCGTTCCTCTATCCGTTCGTCCACCTCCTGTTCGACACGTTCTTCGACCTCCTGCGCCCTCTCCCTCATCTCGTCGACCTTCTCCTCAACTTCCTTTTCGACACGTTCGCGCGCCTTTTCGTCGACCCTCTCGTCCACGCGTTCCTCGACCTCTTGGTCAACCTTCTCGTCTACGCGTTCTTCAACCTCCGCCTCGACCTCTTCCTCCACACGCTCCTCTATCCTTTCGCCTACGCCGTTGTCGACCTGCTCGGCGACGCTCTTTTCGATACGTTCGTCGACATCGCCGACCTCAGCCCGGACACGTTTGTCGATGCGCTCGTCGACGACGCCGCCCTCCTCGGCTACCGCCTCCTCTACCTCCTTCTCTATGTCTCCCACCTGCTCGTCCACCTCCGTCGAAACCTGCTTCTCCGCCTCCTCCGAGACGCGCTCCTCCAAGAGGCGTTCGTACGTCACCATCTTCTCCCAGACGTGGAGGAAGTACCCGATGACGAGACCTCCTGTGAAGCCCATCGCTGTGGGAGTCATCTCCACGAAGGTCAGATAGGCGAAAGCCGCGGCGAAGAAAACGCCGTAGAGAACGTCGATGTAGAACTGGGTCCTTCTCCCCTGCAGCCTCTCGTACATACCCATGTCCGACGGTCTCACTCAGCCAGCTTTTTTCTTTCGTTACTTCGTCTCGGCGTCGCCGGTATGTCTACCGTGGTGTCTAAACTGCAGTCCGTGGTGCCGAGCTTCGTTTAGTCTATTCTCGGCGGCGCGCGTACACGAGGGCGAACGAAAGAGCGACGAGAGCGACGAAAGCCGTGAAGCCGGGCATGCCTTCGGGTTCGTCGCCATCGTCTTCGCCGTCGTCATCCTCCAACTCCGCGAGCGTCTGTGTCAGGTTCTGGTTCGTCCGCTCCAGTTCGTCTCTGTACTCCTCAAGGTCACGAACCTCCTCGTCGAGAGCGTTTACGCGGTCCTGAAGCGTCCTAACGTCGCGCTGTAGGTCAACCGAAGTCTCGGACGGACGTGTAAGCGTGATACGGTGGCTGTAGGTCGCGTCCGTCTCGTCACGAACCTCGACAGTCAGGTCCTGCTCGCTCAGAACAGTAACCGAGTGCGTTGCGTTGTACGTCCGTCTGTCTAGACCTGTCGCGCTGAACATCGAACCCGACTCGACACGTACCGAGGTGAGCGTCGTTTCTGAGTCAACGAGAACCCTGACCTCGGGAGAAACGTCGACCTCGGCTGTTTCGCCGTCGGCGACCGACTCTCCGTCTACCATCACGGTTATCTCGGGCGACGCCGACGCCGACGTAACCGTCAGAGCCAACAGACCGACGCAGAGCAGCATCGAAAGTGCTACGACACGTGTAACTTCCATGGCAGGGATATGAGACGGTAGGGGATATACCTAACGTAAGCTAAAACAGACGTTTTAGACAGTCAGGCGCGCCACAACCAATAACGTCGCAACCGTAATGTGACCGGCGCACGGTTGTTCGGTATGAAGACAGTCGAAGACGTAATGACGACCGACGTCGTCGTATGCGAACCCGACGAGGAGATAAGCGTCGTAGCGCGACGTCTGCGCGAGGAAGACGTGAGCGGCGCGCCCGTCGTGGACGAAGGACGTGTCGTAGGCGTCGTGAGCGAGGCGGACATACTCGACCTCCTTGACGCCAAGCAGGAGGACACGAACATCTGGCTTCCGTCGCCTTTCGAGGCTATCGAGCTTCCGTTACGTGCGTTTCCGTGGAGGGAGTGGGCGGAGAAACACGGTCTGATAGAGGAGACGTTGCGCGACGTGGGCGAGACGCCCGTCCGTAAGCTGATGTCGAAGAAGCCGCGTACCGTTCCACCGTCGACGCCTCTCGACGAGGCGGCGGGCGTCATGGTACGGACGGGCTACAACCGTCTTCCCGTCGTCGACGAGGACGACCGTCTCTTGGGCATCGTGACACGCGGCGACGTTCTCGACGGTATGTCAGGAGGAAGGTCGTAGCCAGATTCAGAGTTCCCAGTAGTCGCCGAG
>JAQZDD010000117.1 GCA_028751055.1 Euryarchaeota archaeon Ods04
ACTCGCCGCGCTGGTAGTAGTCGGCTATCTCGGGCTTGACCTCGTTCTCCACGAACTCGCGCGCCGTGTCGCGTACCCGCCGTTGCTCCTCGTTCAGGTCTTGCTCAAGGTCGAGGTAGTCGAGCATGAACCGACTATGAGGACGGAACGGTAATACCTTCCGGCGGGACGAGAACAGCCGCGGCGACGACCGTGACGTGCTTGCCGTCGTCCTCGGCGGACGCGCTCGCCTCGACGTTGAACGAGTCGACAACTTCGCCTGTCGAGTCAGAGGTTTCGACCATCTCACGTGCGAGCGTCTCCGCCGAGTCGCCTACCGCTGTGTCGCCCTCCTTGCCGTCTACGTCGTCCGTCTCCGCGTGGTCGCGCACGTCGCCTTCGGCTCCGCGCCAACTGCCGCTTCTCTCGACGAAGTAGCCGTGCCCTTCGTCGGTGCGTGCGACGCCAACCGCCGCCGTCGCTCTTCCTTCGTCGGTCGTATCGCGTCCCAAGACGGCGTGAACGACCTGTCCGGGCGAAAGACGTTCGACGCCCTCGTGAGGCTCGACGAAGGTCGCGTCGGGCGGCAGTATACTCGAAACAGAGACGAGGTTGTAAGGTTCGACGCCAGCGTCACGGAGCGCGTGCTCGAAGGACGCTATCGGGACGGCGTGGCGTCCGACGCCCGAGACCAAGAAGACCTCCGAAGGCACGTACATCTGCATACGGATAAGCGTGTGCGGCGCAAAAGGGTTGTTATCGTGCGTCGTTCTAGGTCAACGTCCCTTACGCCACAGACCGACGGCGTCGAGGAAGTCGACGAGTATCTCGGCTGTCGCTCCCCAGATGGTGTAGCCCTCGTAATGGAAGTAGTGCAGCTTGTAGCCACCTTTCCTGCGACGCTCGTGCACGCTAGGTTCGGCGAGTTCTGCGACGGGTGCGAAGATGAGTTCGGCTACCTCCGACTCCTGCTTGACGTACTCGAAGTCGCGCGGGACGCCGCCGACGAAAGGCACTATGCAGTACCCGGTTGTCGTGCAGACGTTGTCGAAACAGCCGACCACATCGACGTGCCCCGACGGAAGACCGACCTCCTCGTGTAACTCCCTGAGAGCCGTGTCTAGAAGAGTTCCGTCGCCTTCCTCGCGTCGCCCACCCGGAAAGCTGACCTGTCCCGCGTGCCTCGGTAGGTCGTCGGAGCGTTTCGTGAAAAGAAGCCCCGGCTCACCGTCCTCGTCCTCGTAGACGGGGACGAGAACCGCGCTCTCCTTTAGACCTTCAGCCTCCTCGGGTTTAGGGTCGGTTGTTTCGACGGACGGAACCGACTCCCGCCAGTCTTTCATTCCTCCTGCTCTTCGTCTTCTCCGTTCTCTTCGTCCGCCTCGTCAGGCATGTACTCCTTCAGGTCGTCGTGCGACAGCATCCTCACACCGTCTTCGTCCACGACAGCCGCCTCGGTTGCGTCCATCGACGAGTCGTCGCGTTCAAGGAGCGCGCTGAGGGCTAAGGTTAAGCCTTCGTCTACAGACATACCTTCCTCGTAGCCCTGTTCGAGCCTGCCCTCCACGTCCGAGCGTCCTTTACCGATTCCCGCCGCCTTGTAGCCGATTATCGCACCCGAAGGCTCGCTCTCTATGAGGTCGGGTTCGCCTCGCGTCGAACCTGCTATCAGGAGCGCGCATCCGAAAGGACGCGTACCGCCGTACTGTGTGTACTGCTGTATGTAGTCGCCAAGCCTCTTTGCGAGGGTATCCGTCTCAAGCGGCTCCTCGTACATGTAGGTGTTGCGCTGCGACTCTGTGCGCGCGTAGTCGACGAGATGCCTTGCGTCCGCGACGTGTCCGCTCGCTGCGACTGCGAGGTGGTCGTCAACCTGATATATCTTCTCTATCGTGTCGGAGACCAAGAGATCCGACGAGACGCGTTTCTCGGCGAGTAAGACTACGCCTCCGGCGGTCTTGATTCCTATCGAGACGCTACCGCGCTTGACGGCTTCACGGGCGTACTCAACCTGATACAGACGACCGTCGGGACTGAATATAGTGCTCCCCCTGTCGTACGCCATCTGCTCATTCTGCTGCATGGAGGTTCCTTGTTGACCGCCCGTATTCAATCTGTTGCTAAACGCTCACCAACAGAGTTATTACGAACCGGAAACGACTGTTGAACATGGCATCAGGCGAACGTAGCGGCGGCATGATGTCCTCGGCTGGACTTATCCAGTACTACGAGAGCGAGGATCAGCGCGCCATACGTATAGACGCGAAGACGATAATCGCTATCAGCATAGCGTTCGGTTTCATAGTGCAGGCTCTCAACTTCGCTTACGTGCCGTAGACCGGACAGAAAGCCAACCGCACGCGCCGGCACCGCCGGACGCTCCTACGGCGACTTCTTCTTCAGCTAGCCGACAGAGCCGTGACAGACCTGTCCGTGACGAGTATGGCGACGACGTAGATAGCTATCGCCGTCACGACTATCGAACCACCGGGAGGCAGGCTCCACGCGACTGCGAAGGCATAGCCGCCGAGCACTGCGACCTGTCCGAAGAGCACGGACAGGTAGACGGTCTCGCGGAAGCTCAAAGACACCTGCGACGCCGCGGCGACGGGGACGACGAGCATAGCGGCGACGAGTATGACGCCGAGTACCTGCATCGCCCCGACTACGACGACGGCTGTCAGAACTATCAGGAGGGTGTTGTACCGCCGGACTCCGAACCCGGCAACACGCGCCGCCTGTTCGTCGAAAGTCACGTACAGGAGCGGCTTGTAGCTGTGTACCACGACGGCGACGACGGCTACTGCGAGGACAGCCATCATGTACGCGCCTTCCGAGGGGACGACTGCGGCACTCCCGAACAGGTAGTCCTCTATGTCTATTGCGACAGCCATCCTGTCGCGTCCGTAGCTTATGAGGATGGTGCCGACCGCGAAGCTACCGCTCAGGACGACTGCGATGGGTACGTCGCCGTAGGTGCTCGCGCGCTCTGTCAGCCACTGCAAGCCGACCGCGCCGAGCACGCTCACAACGAGAGCGGCGAGCAGGAGCGCGCCGCCCGTCGTCGGTAGGACGGCGACGAAGCCCGTGAGGAGCAGACCGACTGCGACACCTGCGAAGGCTGTGTGCGCGAGCGTTTCGCCGATGAGTGCCATCTCCTTGTGGACGACGAAGACGCCGACGAGCGGTGCGACGACGCCTATCAGGACGCCCGTCGCAATCGAGTGCCACATGAAGCCGTACCGGAAGACGCGCGTACCTAAGTAGAAGTCCATCCACTCGCCGACTACGAGGAACTGTTCGCGTAGGGAGCCGAACGGCGGATAGGCGCGCAGAAAGTCGAGCACAAGGAAGACGAGGACGACGACCGAAAGCGCGCCCACGACGACGAGTCCCGCGCGCTCGGTGCGGCGGCGCGACGGCAGGTAGGTACGCACCTTTTGGGCGGCATCTCTCGCGGCTTCGTACACGTGCTGTCTCATCCGTGGCTGTGACCGTGGCTGTGGTCGTGGTGAAGCATCTTGGCTGTCTCACCGTACGCCTCGGCGAGAACCTCGTCTGCGTCGAAGTCCTCCGTCTCGCCGTGGTAGTACATATCGACGTTTATGCAGGCGACCGTGTCGGCGTGCTCGGTCACGACGCCTATGTCGTGCTCTATCAGGACGACCGTCATTCCTTCGTCGTTGAGTTCGTCTAGCAAGCCGTAGAAGGCGTCGCGTGACTCGGCGTCGACACCCGTCGCGGGTTCGTCAAGGGCGAGCAGGTCCGCTTCCGAAGCGAGCGCGCGTGCTATGTAGGCGCGCTGCCGCTGACCTCCAGAGAGCGCGCTAAGGCGGCGGTCGGCGAGGTCTTCGATACCCACACGTTCGAGCGCGTCGGCAACGGCGCGGCGGTCGTCGTCGCTCAACCGTCGTCCAGCCTCCGAGAAACGTCCCATCGTGACCGTCTCGCGTACCGTGACGGGCATAGTTCCTCCGCGGTCGGACGACTTCTGTGAGACGTAGCCGACACGTCCGGCGTTCTCGTCGTTGGACACAGCGCGTTCGCCGAAGAGACGCGCCTCGCCCTCGTCGGGTTCGAGCAAGCCGAGCATGATTCGCAGAAGCGTCGTCTTGCCGCTCCCGTTCGGACCGACAAGACCTAAGAAGTCGCCGCAGTCCAGAGTGAGCGAAGCGTCGCGGACTGCGGGCGTGTCGCCGTACGAGAAGCTAACGCTGTCGAGTTCGACGGCGGGCGCGCGTCCTTCGTCAGTCACCACCGAGAGCCTCCCTGAGCGACGGTATGTTTATCTCCTGCATCTGCTCCACCCATCCCCAGCCGTTGTCGAGCCAGTCCTGAGTCGTGCCCTCAGCGGGCGAGAGAGGCGCGTGGCTCGTCGCGCCCGAGTTTTCGATTATCAGGTCTACCATCTGAGGAACGTCACCCGTGGGGCTTTCGAACGGGTCGTACAGAACGGTTTCGATACCGTGTTCGTCGACGACCTCGACCATCCCTGCCACGTCGTCGAACGACTCGGCGGCGTCGGGCGTCACTCCTACGGGCGTGTGTAGTTCGAAGCCGTACCTGTCTTCGATGTAGCGGAACGAGTCGTGTCCCGCGAAGACCGCCACGTCGTGTTCGGCGTCGGCGGCGACAGCCTCGAAGCCCTCGTGTACGTCCTCCATACGAGCCTTGTACTCGTCGGCGTTCTCCTCAAAGTCGTCCGCGCCCTCTGCGTC
>JAQZDD010000180.1 GCA_028751055.1 Euryarchaeota archaeon Ods04
CGGTCGGCGCGCGACGCCAGCACCGAATGGACGCGCCTGAAGACGTGTCCGAGCGGCAGTCTGGCTTCTAAGCTCGTCCTGCCGAGGATGTAGTAGACGCCCGCTATGGCGATGAAGACGCCGACTCCGACTCCCAAGACGCCGCGTAAGAGGTCGGCGTAAGCAGTCAGAGTACCCGTGGCGACGAACAGCACCGCGCCCGCCGCGCCGAAGACCGCGCCTATCGCCGCATAACTTACCGTCCTGCCGATGTTGAACAGGCTGTGCTGACGCACCTCGTGGAGCGTAAGAACGTCACGTCCGCGACCGTGAGCGCGCTCCGTTGTGTGCCCTCCGTCTGTCGTACCTCTACCCATCCTGTCGGAGTACATCGTGACGAGCGGTCCACACATCCCGATGCAGTGCGCGCCGCCGAAGAGACCTATCAAGAAGAAGACGAAGAGGCTGACGCCGCTAGTCCAGTCGACGGTTTCGGGCAGAAGCGTGAGTGCGACAGAAGCTTCGAACATCACGCCGGTGTGGCTGTGTCGGCGTCTTCGGTCGGCGACAGCATGAGGTACACCGCGCCCGCTATCAGCACCGTGTTTACCACGGCGATGTACGACACGGTTTCGGGGCTCCAGACTGCGTACCCTGCCGTCGGTATCAGAGCCAGAAGCGCGACGAGCGCGGCTTTCTGCGGAGTTACCATACGTGAACTTAGACTGTTACTACTTATGTAGTTTTGGGCGGTTCTCATCCGCTGAGAATATGAATAACGGGTTTTTTATTACCTCACCAATTTGTTACAGCTATGGGAACAGAAAGCCGCGAGAGGCGTATAGACCACGACGAGTTCGACCCTATCGGCACGCTCGCTCTGATAGGGCTGTACTTCGTCATACTCGTCGTGATGTGGGTACTGATGTGGCAGGTAGAGTTCCTCGACGGTGGACCGACGGTGGTGGGATAGATGGAGATACACAAGTACGAGAAGGCTTGGCTCGTCGGCGCGCTCGTGCTAATCGTGTTCTTCATCTCGACCGTGGCTTACGTCACCGCAGTAACCGGCGTCGACATGGTCGACGAGTCGGGGGGGACTATACATCCTGACGACGTGAGCGACGACGAACGTTTCGGCGACCCTCGTGTCGAACAGGTCGGCGAGAATGAGTTCGAGGTCTACATGGTAGCACTCCAGTTCATCTTCCGTCCCGACCCTGTCGAGGTGCCGGAGGGTAGCGAGGTAACGTTCTACATCACCTCGGACAACGTGGTTCACGGCTACCAGATAGTCGGCACTAACGTCAACACGATGGTGATACCCGGACAGATAGCTGAGATAACCGTTGAGTTCGACGAAGCCGGCGAGTACGGCGTGCTGTGTAACGAGTACTGCGGTATCGGACACGCTGACATGGAAGGCAAGGTCATCGTCCATCCCGAGGACGAGTGGGAGGAGATGCAGGGAGGAGATGACTGATGGCGACGTTCATCGACCGGTATCCGTTCGAGGCTAAGGTCGTCCGTTACACCTTTGCTGTATCGTTCCTGTTCCTCGCGCTCGGTGCCATAGGCGGCATGATACAGGCGTTACACAGGACGGGATACCTGCGTTTCATCGGCGATATAACCGACGGCTCGTACTACACGGTGCTGACGAGCCACGGCGTCTTCCTCGTCATCTTCTTCACGGTCTTCTTCCTCGTCGGCATCTTCACGTGGGCGGTCACGAAGGAGCTTGACCGCGAACTCGGCAATCCTAGACTTACCAAGTACTGGGTTACTTCGATGACCGTCGGTGCCATCCTTACGAGCGTAGCGATAATAGGCGGCTTCAGCGACTCGGTACCTATGAGTGCCGATGTCCTGTTCACGTTCTACGCGCCGATGGGTGCGCACGTTCTGTTCTATCTCGGACTCACGATTTTCATCACGGGTTCGTGGGTCGCAGGCTATGACTGGTTCAAGACTTGGTGGGACTGGAAGAAGGAGAACGAAGGAAAAAGAATCCCGCTAATGACCTTCATGGTGCTCACCACGATGCTGATGTGGTATCTCGGCACCATAGGCGTCGCAGTCGAGGTTCTTTTCTTCCTGATACCGTTCTCGCTCGGACTCGTGAGTGAGGTTAACCCGCTCTTGACACGTACCCTGTTCTGGTTCTTCGGACATATGGTGGTCTACTTCTGGCTTATGCCCGTGTATCTACTGTGGTACAACGTCCTTCCGAAACTCGCGGGAGGTCGTCTTTTCAGCGACCCGCTAGCGCGTGTCGTCTTCATACTGTTCCTCCTTCTGTCGGTACCGGTCGGCATACACCACCAGTACGTCGACCCCGGCATACCCGAAGGCTTCAAGTTCATGATGATGACCAACACGATGTTTCTGTTGCTGCCGTCGCTTCTGACGGCTTTCACTGTCGTCGCAAGCATCGAACACGGTGCACGTCAGCGCGGTGGCACGGGCTACTTCGGCTGGCTCCGCACCCTTCCGTGGGGCAACCCGGCTTTCTCGGGCATGGCTCTCGCAGGTCTGATGTTCGCCGCGGGCGGTTTCAGCGGAATGATAAACGCGGGCATGAACATCAACTACCTCGTCCACAACACGTTCTGGGTACCGGGGCACTTCCATCTCACCGTCGGTACCGCAGTCGCGCTTACCTTCATGGCAGGAACCTACTGGCTGCTTCCGCAGATAACGGGCAAACGCCTCGCCGCGAAGAAGGCGGCTGCTGTACAGCCGTTCCTCTGGTTCGTCGGCATGACGTTCATGTCGAACGCGATGCACCGCGCAGGTCTGTTCGGTATGCCGCGCCGTACCTCGGAGCCGCAGTACGAGGGCTTCGACTACGAACCCGCCTTCGGCACGGTCGCCGAGATAGACGCACAGGTCGTCGGTGGCGGCATACTTCTCACGCTCTCGACGTTCCTGTTCCTGTACGTCGTCGTGAGGACTTGGATGGGTACGAGGGTTTCGGCTGACGGGGGAGACGAGATCATCGACGACGAAATCCCGCCCGCTCTTTCGGGACCGGAGGACTCGCCACGCGTCCTCGACAACCTCAAGCTCTGGACGGCGATAGCGATACTCTTAGTGATTCTCGCGTACGCTCTCCCAATCGCCCATATCGCATCGCAGGGGCTGTACGAGGGTAGCGAGTACTTCCCCATGCTGCTGGAGGTGCTAACGGCGTGAAGAGGCACCACAAGGTTCTGCTCGTCTTGGCTTTCGCCGTGCCTGTCTTCATAGAGCTAAGGACGCTGTTCGGCGACTTCTTCGGCATCGACGTTTCGCTTCTTGCGTCGATAGTCGCGGCAGCTATCGTGTCGGTCGTCATCGTCCTCGTCGACGAAAGGGTCGCGTCCGGCGGTGGAGACGAAGCCGAAGACGACAGCGACGGAGGAGGCTCACGGCTGGCTGAGAGCGGCGACTGACACGAACCTACTCGATGTCTATTCTGTAAGAACTGTCTTCTTCTTCGGTGTCGATGCCGTTGGTCACC
>JAQZDD010000407.1 GCA_028751055.1 Euryarchaeota archaeon Ods04
ATGTCGGAGGTCTCCGGCATCTACGTGTTCTTCGTGACGTTCTTGGTCGCGCTGTTTGTCGTCTTCTACACCGACTTAGTGGCACGTGCGGAGGACGCCGTAGGATAGACGTTTACGACCAAATATTTATTATCCTCAAATTAGATTAATGTGATTAAATGAACAAGAACGACGCACCACATATCGTACGATGAGCGGTAAACTCGCGTTCGTAGCTACGTCTGCCGAACCACTGTTCGGACCTTTCGACAACGTGGAGGAACTCGTATTCTTCCTCGCTATCGTCGTTCTCGCGTCTGTGGGACTTGTCCTCCTGTACCTTGCCCTCAAGCAGTTCAAACGCGGCGTCCTCATACTCACGAACAGTCCCGTTCCCGCAGGAGAGGTCTATCTGGAGGACGGCACGGTCGAACTCGAAGGTACCGCCGCCGAACTCGACGGAACTATCAGCGGCAAGTACAGCAACAAGTCGACTCTCGCGCACACATGGGAGAAGAAGGAAAAGGAGACGACGCGCGACAGCGACGGCAACAAGAAGACGAACTGGAAGACTGTCAGAAGCGGCGAGAACTCGGTGCCGTTCCTCGTCGAAGACGAAACCGGTTCTGTCGCCGTCGACCCCGAGGACGCCAGCTTCTCGTTCGACACGTCGAGACAGTCGGGAGGTGGGAGGCGTCACAGGTACTATGAAGGGAACCTGCAGCCCGGCGACACCGTGCACGTCTACGGTCAGAAGCGGGAGGCTGTCGAGGAGGGCGAGGCACCCGGCGACGACCGTTTCTACGTCGGCGACTGCGACGACGGAAGCGAGTTCCTCGTATCGGACACGACGCAGTACCGGACAGCACTCCGGTACTTCCTGAGCGGTCTGCCGTGGCTCCTCGGCACGGTCATCGTACTGGGATTTACGGTCGTCTTCGGCGTTGCGATGCTAAACGAGGTCTTCGGAATCGACGTTCTCGCCTTGCTGTGAGACTTTACGTTTAAGAAGAAGGCGTGCATAGATTCGGCGATGAAGGAGTACCAGCGCAAGGCTCTCCTCGAACGCGTCGACCGCGACAGCGTCTCCGTCGGTGCACGAGTGCCCGAGACGGTCGAACTCGGAGACGAGGGGGGGACAGAGGAGTTCGCCCTCAACGAATACGTCTTTGAGGTACGTGCAGGGGATGTCGACGACGAGGACGTAAAGGAGAAGAAGAAGCTTCTGCGCCGGAGACGTCTCGCTCTCTTGGACGAGATACGTGAAGGCGACCTGACGTACGAGGAGGGCGAGAGCGTCGTGGAGCGTGTCGCAGGCATCGACCGCGCGCTCAACATCCTGCAGAGCGCGGGCGGGAGTATCGAGGCGGAGGCACGCGCGAAGGAGATGACGGACGAGAAACGGTGGATGGACTTCGTCAAGAAGGTGACGGGGAGCGACGGGGAGGACAGCCGTCTATGACCGGCGCGGAGAACGACGAGATAGCTACGATGCTGGAGGAGTTCGCCGACCGTCTCGAAGCCAAGGGCGTCGAGTACAAGCCGCGTGC
>JAQZDD010000213.1 GCA_028751055.1 Euryarchaeota archaeon Ods04
AAGCACCGTGTCGAGACCTTCGCCGCCGGTTGCGTCTTCGAGCGCGCCGACGAGTTCCTGTCCGTGTCCTGAACCCGCGTCGACCAAGACGTTGCCCTCGGATGCGCGGACGAGGTACTGCGAGATATGCGTCTGTGAACCTACCGCGACACCCTCCTCGTTGACGTGGCACCGACTCACCCATTCGACGCCGTTTCCGAGCGGCTTGACGAGCGTCTCGTCGGGGTCAAGCGAGTCCGCAGGTGCTGCATGCTCGCTCATACGACATCCACCTGCCTTCCGGCTCTCATCGTGTGTGTATGGACGTGGTACGTCTCTGGGTCAATGTCACAGAAGTTGTGGATGGCGTCGCGCATGAGTTCGAGATGTTCGTCAACGTCCTTGCGTATCACCTGTCCGTGCGCGGGCGCGATTATCTCGGGTTCGAGGTCAAGGACACGGCCTATGGCATCGTCCACAGCGTCCTCGTCGGCGTACCTTAACCAGACGAATGCGTAGCTGTTGAAACGTTCGAGCCTTCCGGACGTGACGGGACTGTCCATCTCGTCGGCGAACTGCATGCATTCGCCGTCCATATGTTCGAACCCCATGAAGTCGACGGTGAACAGCGTGTCCGAAGTCGTCTCGCGCATCCAGAACGTCATCGCGTGGTCGTAGAAGACAGGCTCCAGAAACTCGACCTCGCGCTCGCCTAAGTCGATGGTGTCGCCATCCTCGACGAGCATGTCCTCGTCCTTGTCTATCTCGAACATCTCGTGGTGCGAACCGCGTTTCGGCGCGACAAGTGTCGCCTCGGGGAACGCCTCCAAGATATCCCACGTGTTCCCCGCGTGGTTCGCCTCCGGATGCGATATGGCGAGGTAGTCGAGGTCTCTGCCGTCCAAGAGTTCTTCGAGACGCTCGACGACAACACGGTCGCCGACGGGTGTGAGCGTGTCGAACAGGAGCGTCTTCTCGTCGTCTATGAAGTAGGCGTTCTGTGAGACGTGTATCTGTCTTCCTTCCTCGTACCAGTCGAGAGACTCGACATCGGCTTCGTACGCAGGTGGTCCGCAGATGCACTCCTTGATGAACTGTATCCTGTCGGCGACTTCGCGTGTACCTTCGTACGTAAAAAGACCGCCGAGTTCTTGTTCCGTGGTATCGATACCCATGCCTCAGCCTACGTGCGCGGTTCTCATAAGTCTAAGGTGTGTTACTATAGAACTACTAACCACTCTTGTCTCGGGACGGCTGAATGCCGCGGCACACGCGCACAGAGTGGGTTTATAACCTGCTCCCCACATAGATGCAGGCATGCCAGAGACTGAAACACTCTTAGACGAAGGCGAGACGGCACCCGACTTCGAGGCACTACTCTGCGACGGCGAGGTGTTCGAGGCGCGGACGCTCGACGAAGTCGCGGGCGAGCGCGGTACCGTGCTTCTCTTCTTCGGGTTCGTCTTCAGCGCGCCCGCTCTCAACTGGTGGCGGAGGTACGAGAACCACGGCTGGCACGAACTCGACGGTGTCCATACCGTCGGCGTGGGACGCGACGGACCGTACGCCCAGAACGAGTTTCTGCGTCACTTAGACAGCCCGTTCGAGACGCTCGCCGACGTGGATGGCGAACTTGCGCGCGAGTTCGGCGTCCTGCGCGGACGTGACGGGATGCCGAACGCATCGACCGCGCGCCGGTCGGTCTTCGTTCTCGACACCGACCGTGAGGTAAGGTTCTCGTGGGCGGCGGACGACGATATCACGCCGATGCCCGTCGACAAGATAGAGGACGCTGTCGAAGAGCTGTAGCTCCTGTCTGTTCTATCTGTATAGATAAAGAACGCGGGCGCCCGGGTCGACTCCGTCGGGGCAGAGAGGCTGCCCCGGTCGCCTCCTCCGCCCCGCGACCCCACGGGCGACGGATGTCGACGGGTGGGCTGCTCGCTTCCGCGCCTGACCCGCTACCCGCCGTTAAGACGTGCCGGGCGTCCCTCCGGACGCTGACACGTCACCTCCGCCCTCGTGGGACGAGGCTTCTACGTCGGCTTCCAGGACCTCTCCGCCGTCGGGAGCCTTCCCGGGATTATCGCCCCCGCTGAAGACGGTTTGCGGTAGAGGTGACGCCTAACCACCCGGGCTAGCCCGCTTTGTATGGTATATTCGACACACGCAAAAACGTTGTGGAAAGATGCGGAGAAGGCGGCGAGATGCGACGAACTCCGCTCAGACAGTCTCGGGTGGCTCGTCCTGAAACTCGACTACCGCCTCTCTGAATCCGTCTGGGACGCGCGTCGGCTCTCCGTCCCTTACTGCGACGTGCGTCACTCCGCCTTCGGCGAGAACCTCGTCGTCCTCGGCGCGGCGACACTCGTACTCGAACTCTATGCTCGACTCGTTGATAGCGACGACGCGCGCGGCGTTGACGAGCCTGTCGCGGAAGGTTGCCGAACCGCGGTAGTTGAGTTCGACGTTGACAACATGTACGTCCCAGTCGCGTTTCTCGAAGTTCTCGTAGCCGTAGCCCGTCGCGTCGAGGTACTCGGTGATGGTCTCATCTTGGTAGGTGACGTAGTTGCCGTAGAATACGACGCCCTGAGCGTCCGTCTCCTCGAAACGTACGGTGTTTTCGTAGATGTCGCGCATACGTGACAGAGGTACGTGGTACGGCTTAAAGATGCGGATGGACAGAGACGTAAGTGCGAGAGCGGTCGCCGAAACAGACAAGTGGAACAGCGGACGTTTTCCGGTATGTCTCGGAAGGGACAACAAAATCTGAGCCGGAAGCCGCCTGTTACACTCCTCACCGACTTCGACGACTTCTACGTCGCTTCGATGCGCGGCGTCGTCGCGTCGCACACCGACGCGCCTGTACACGACATCTACCACGAGGTGCCGCCGCAGGACGTGCGCGCCGCGGCGTTCATACTCCGTAACGTCGCTCCCTACTACCCGGACGGCACGGTGCACTGCGTCGTCGTCGACCCCGGTGTGGGAACCGAGAGACGTTCGCTCGTCGTCAAGGCAGGCGGGCAGTTCTTAGTAGGTCCCGACAACGGTGTGCTCGTGCCAGCGGCAGTTGAGTTGGCAGGAGACGAAGACGAGGAGGAGCCGGCATACTACGACGCGCCCTACGAACAACCCGAGTCGCACACTTTTCATGGACGCGACGT
>JAQZDD010000147.1 GCA_028751055.1 Euryarchaeota archaeon Ods04
GTGCCTGTGCACGTTGTCGCGGAGCCAGTCGCGGAGAGCGTCGAACTCGCCCGCGCGCACCTGCTCGTCCAAGGGCAGTTCTTCGCGTATCTTGGCGTCCATCTGCGCCGCTAAGACGCTTCCGAGCGTGTAAGTCGGGAAGTAGCCGAATGAGCCGTGCGACCAGTGTATGTCCTGTAGTGCGCCCTCGGCGTCGGTTTCGGGACGGAAGCCGAGGTACTCGTCGTGTTTCTCGTTCCAGACGGACGGGATTTCGTCGACCTCTATGTCGCCCTCGATGAGGGGGCGTTCTATCTCGAAACGCAGGAGGATATGCGAGTGGTACGTGAGTTCGTCCGCCTCGACACGTATCGGGTTGCGTTCCTCAACGGTGTTTGCCGCCTCGTACGCGCGCTGTGGTGAAACGTCCGCGCCCGTCGCTTCGTTGAACCGCGGCGCGAAGAACTCCCAGAACTCGTCCGTTCTGGCGACGTGGTTCTCCCAGAGACGCGACTGAGATTCGTGTACGGTAAGGTCGCGCGCCTCGCCGAGCGGCGTGCCGTACGCTTCGTCGGGAAGACCGAGCGTGTAGGTTGCGTGCCCGAACTCGTGTACTGTGCTCGTGAGCGCGTCCAAGGGGTCGTCGCCGAAACGTGTCGTGACGCGCGCGTCGAACTGAGTGCCGGACGAGAACGGATGCGGCGCGACATCTAACCTTCCGCGTTCCCAGTCGTATCCGAGCGCGTCTAAGGCGTCGCGTACCATCGCTTCCTGCGCTTTCTCGTCCGCGCCGATACCTTCTAAGCTCTCGTACGAAACGTCCGACTCCAGAACATCGTTGACGAGCGGCACCAACTCGTCCCGGAGCGTGCCCAGAACGCGCTCGGCGGTGTCGAGTCCTAAGTACGGCTCGAACTCCTCGAAAAGTGCCTCGTAACGCGGAACGTCCGGATTCACGTGGTCGGCGTACTCGCGCTTGAGTTCGACGAGCCTTTCGAGCGTCGGTGCGAACTCGTCGAAGTCGTCGTTCTGCTTTGCGCGCCGCCAGACGGGATGCGCCTCGCTCGTCGCCGTCGATATCTCCTCTACGAGTTGGTTCGGCACGCGGTCGGCGCGTTCGTACGAGCGGCGAACCTCGCGCATTACCGCACGCTCCTTTTCGTCGGACGGCTCTGCGTCGTCCAGCAGTTTTTCGGTCTCGTCGTCTGTCAGAAGCTCGTGGCTTATCGACGAAAGCGTCGCAAGCTGCTGCGACCGCGCGGGTGTGCCGCCCTCTGGCATCATGACCTCTTGGTCCCACCGCAGGACACCTGCGGCGTTGCCCACGTTCGATATCTTCTTTACTCGTTCGACGAGTTCGTCGTAGCTCATGTCCGAGGTACGTCCTAACGCCTATTCAGTTCGGCGGTCTAACCGTATCGATGATTGTAGTAGCAGCCTCACAACACGAAGATTTTACTTGATGAACCACCAACATATCAGTTCAAGGTGACTCACACCTGATGAACGAAAACGAACTCGTCTGGCGTATCGCCGGCGGCTCCGGCGACGGCATAGACTCGACCGGCAGTAACTTCACAAAGTCGTTGATGCGGGCGGGTCTCAACGTCACGACACACAGGCACTACCCGTCGCGTATACGTGGCGGACACACCTACTTCGAGGTGCGCGCGTCGACAGAGGATATCAAAGCGCGCGCCGACGAGTACAACGTCCTCTTAGCTCTCGGAGACTCGTTCGCACGCGCTCCCGACGAGGAGGCGGTATACAAGAACGAGGAGATAAAGCCGCTTACGGAGAACCTCGACGACCTCGCCGAGGGCGGCGTCATCATCTACGACTCGGGCGTTATCGACATCGAGGACGTGCCCGACTTCGACGAACGCGTAGAGGAGAACGGCTGGCAGGTCGTGCCCCTTGACCTCCGCGAGATAGCCAAGGAGCACGGACGTGAGGTCATGCGTAACACCGCGGGTGTCGGCGCGACCGTCGCGCTCGTCGACGGAGTGACTCTCGAAGACATCGAAGACGTGATGTCGGACGCGATGGGCGGCGACATGCTCGAAGCCAACGTCGACATACTCAACTACACGCACGACAAGGTCGAAGAGGAGTTCGACACCGACACGGGTGTCGTCGTCCCCGAAGGCGAACACGACGAGGAACAGGTCTTGGTCGGCGGAAGCCACGGCATCGCGTACGCCGCGCTCGACGAGGGCTGCCGGTTCATCTCTGGCTACCCCATGACTCCGTGGACCGACGTATTCGCCATCATGTCGCAGTTGCTTCCCGAGTTCGACGGCGTCGCCGAACAGGTTGAGGATGAGATAGCGGCGGCGGCGATGGCGATAGGCGCGTCGCACACGGGCGCGAAGGCTATGTCAGGCTCATCGGGCGGCGGCTTCGCTCTCATGTCCGAACCTCTCGGAATGGCAGAGGCGACAGAGACGCCCGTCGTGCTTGTCGAGGCTATGCGCGGCGGACCTTCGACAGGGCTACCTACCAAGACGGAGCAGAGCGACTTGGAGCATGTCCTCTACACGGGACAGGGCGACTCGTTGCGTGTCGTTCTCGCACCCGGCAGCGTCGAGGAGGCGTACGAGCAGACACGTACCGCGTTCAAGCTCGCTTACGACTACAACATACCTGCTATAATCCTGTACGACAAGAAGCTGTCGGGCGGTCTGACCAACGTCGACGCGTCGTTCTTCGACCGCGAGACGAACCCTGACTTAGGGGCGACGCTGACCGAGGACGAGATACAGGAACTCAAGCCAGAGGGCGCGCAGGACTTCCCGCGTTTCCGTTACGGCGCGGAGAAAGGCGTTCCGCCGCGTCCGATACCCGGACAGAAGGACGGACGGTTCAAGACGAGCGGAAACGAGCACGACCAGTACGGCTACATCTCCGAGGACCCCGACAACCGTATACGGCAGATGGACCGCCGTCTCGAAAGGTTCGACCACATACGCGCCGAACTCGACGAGAATGACCACCAAGCGGTCTACGGCGAGGACAGCCCCGAGTACGCTATCATGTCTTTCGGCAGCAACAAGGGCGTCGTGGAGGAGACGGTCGACAAGCTCGCCGAAGACGGCTGGTCTGTCGGCGCGATGAACGTCAGCGACATGGTGCCGTTCGACGCCGAGTCAGTACGTAGCTTCATTGAGAAGGCGGAGCACGTCTTCGTCGTCGAGAACAACGCGACGGCACAGTTCCGCCATCATGTACAGCGCGAACTCGCAGGATACGACGAGAAGATGATAAGCATACTCAAGTACGACGGCAATCCGTTCCGTCCCGCCGAAGTCGTTGACGCAGTTGAGTCGGCGGCGGAGGGCGGCGTCGAGACGTCGTACAACACGAAGATACAGCACGAACAGTCACGCAAGGGACGTAACACGGAAACCGTAAAGAGACTCGAATCCGTAAAAGGAAGAGGTGACCCTCAATGAGTGCATTCAGCGCGATAGGCGAGAAGGAAGAGGTTTCGTCAGATGACTACACGCCCGAACTCGAACCGCAGGCGACATGGTGTCCCGGGTGCGGCGACTTCAGCGTCCTCAAGGCGTTGAAACAAGGTCTCGCCGAGTTAGGCAAGAACCCAGACGAGGTGCAGCTTATGACGGGCATCGGCTGCTCCGGAAAGCTGTCGTCTTACTTTGAGAGCTACGGATTCCACACGATACACGGACGCCCGCTCCCCGTAGCGCGTGCGTCGAAGATGATAAATCCCGAACTCGAAGTCATCGCCGCGGGAGGAGACGGCGACGGATACGGTATCGGCGGCAACCACTTCATGCACACGGCGCGCGAGAACCACGACATGGTCTACATCGTCTTCAACAACGAGGTCTTCGGGCTGACGAAGGGACAGCCCTCGCCCACCTCGCCGAAGGGACACAAGTCGAAGATGACGCCCCACGGCAACGCGAAGGCACCCATACGTCCGATGTCGATGGCTCTGTCCGCCGGAGCGACGTACGTCGCACGCACAGCCGCGACGAACCCGCGTCAGGCGAAGGAGATAGTCAAGGAGGCTGTCGAACACGACGGCTTCGCGCATATCGACTTCCTGACACAGTGCCCGACGTGGAACAAGGACGCAAAACAGTATGTGCCGTACATCGACATACAGCAGAGCGACGACCACGA
>JAQZDD010000028.1 GCA_028751055.1 Euryarchaeota archaeon Ods04
CGCGCGCCTTCTCACGCACCTCGTCTTCGGTGACATCGGGCGAGAAACGCGACGCAGGACGGGCGACGACAGACGGCATATCGACGGGCGAAGCTTCGCGCGAAGCCGTGCTCGTGTAGACGCAGGCGTCGACCGTTCTCAGGTAGATGCGTTCTACAGAAGCCGCCGCTCTTCCGCGTGTCGGGTCCTCGGATGCGAGTAGATGCACGACTGCGACGACGGGCGCGTCCACGAGCGGGTTGACCGCGACGAGCGACGCACGGCAGAGTTCGTCCTGCAGGACGACGTCGTAGTCCCGTCCGTGAAGACGGCGTGAGGCGAGGATGGACGAAGGACGCATCTTCGGCGGCACCTCGACGACATCGACCTCATGCCGCTCGCGTAACGCGTCGACGACCTTCTCGTCGTAGAGGTAGCCGCCCGTCGAACCGTCGAGCGTGCCCGGGACGGCGAAGGCGACGCGCATACGTCCTCAGACGCTCCTTTCGTACGACACCCAAGCGCGCTCGTCCTCGCGTACGCTGACCTCTAAGCTGTCGACCTCGGGAGCTTCCAGACCTTCGGCGACCGCGTCGGCGAGCGCGCGTGCGAGACGTTCCGCGCTTGGGTTGCCTTCTATCTCAGGCAGGTCGTTCAGGGTTTCGTCGCGGTACTGTTCGACCGCCGCGTCGACACTCTCCTCGAACTCGACGATGTCGACGACGTACCCGTGCTGGTTGAGCGACGTTCCGCGCGCCTCGAAACGCGCCGTGAATGCGTGCGAATGCAGGTCGTTCTCGTCGCCGCAGTCGGGGACTGTCAGGAAATGCTGTGCGACGAAGATGCGTTCGACGGCGACGGAGTACGTGGAGGATGCGGACATGCACGACGAAGAAGGCGGACGCGACGGAAAAACTCACCGCCGACACATCCTCTACTGCGTCACGAGTAGTCGAAGACGACGCAGAGCGCGCCGTCTTCCGTCGCCTCGTAAGCACGCGCCGCCTCGTTCACGCCGAAACTGTCTGTCACGAGACGCGACGGCACCGTATCCTTGACGAACTCCCACGCGACTCCGAGACGACGCTCCTTCGTCCACCGCCCGCGGAACCGTGGAGCGAGTCTGCTGACCTGACTGTCGACGACGGTCATGTCGCTCTTGTGGAACTTGCCCCCTAAGTCGAGCGAGACACGTCTGTTTCCGTACCAAGAGCCTACGACGACACGTCCGTCGTAGCCCGTGACGCCTACCGCGTCGTCGAGAGCGTCGGGACTGCCCGAAACCTCGTACGAAATGTCGTAGCCGCCGTCGGGTGCAACGTCTTCAGCCTCGGAGGGTGTACGTGCCACGTCCGCGCCCATCTCCTTCGCAAGCCGTCGCCGCTCCTCGCGCGGCTCGAAGACGTGAACGTCGACGGGGAAACGCGAGACTACCGACGTCGTAAGCAAGCCTACGACTCCCTGTCCGAAGACGGCGACGTTCTCGCCCACGACGGGGCGTCCGTCCATCGCAAAGCTCACAGCAGTCTCGACGCTCGAAAGCAGCGCGGCGTCTTCGTCCTTCACGTCTTCGGGTACGCGCCGCGCCATCTCGCCCGAAACGACGAATCTTGACTGGTGTGGATGTAAGGCATGCACACGTTCGCCGACGCGTTCCTCTGCTTCCTCGCCCGCGGCGACGACCTCGCCAACGACCGAGTAGCCGTAACGCGTCGGATAGGCGAGGCTTCCGACACCGGGTACCCCCGCCTCCGTCTCATCTTCGTCGGGCATCTCGTCCCTGTACAGTAGAAGCTCCGTACCTGTGCTAACCGCCGAAAACGACGCCTCGACGAGTACTTCGTTTCCCTCCGGCTCCGGCACCTCGACAGACCGTGTCTCCACCGACCTTTCACCCGTGAAGAAGACTGCTTCTCCGTCTCTGTCTCCGTTCTTGTTTCCGCCTCCGTCGCCCCCTTTTTCTCCGTCTCCTCCCCTTCTGTCCATGCCGTACGTTCGGCGTCTTGGCACTAAACATTAACGTGGAGGGCACGTACAGAAGACGTGCGAGTCACGGAACGTCTCCGCCATGCCGTCTACTCGGCGTACTACAAGGCGCGTAACCTCAACTACTCGTCGAGGTACGGATATCCGACGACGAAAGCTGTCGGAGACATCTCTTTCAGGAGCTACGAACTTTACAGCCTCCACGGACGCGACGACCTCCTGCACGAACTCGTCGGACGCGTCGACGCAGGAGACGTGTTTTTCGATGTCGGCGCGAACGTCGGCGTCTACTCGTGCGCCGCCGCAGCGACAGGTGCGACGGTGCACGCATTCGAGCCGAACCCCGAGGCACGCGAGAAGCTACGCGCCAACTTAGACGCCAACGGCTTCGGAGACGGCACCGACAGCGTCCTGCATAGCTTCGCACTCTCCGACACAGACGGAACGGCGACGTTCCACGTCTCTTCCTATCCCGAGGTTTCGTCGTTACGTCGCGCGAACGCCACCGTCTCGGGCGGACGTGTCGTAACTTCGTTCGAGACTGAGACACGCCGTCTCGACACCGCCGTCGAACGCCTCGGACTACCTCCGCCCGACCATCTCAAGGTGGACGTCGAAGGCTCAGGTATCGGGGTTCTGCGCGGCGCGGAGGAGACGCTCGCTGAGGCGCGTCCGACGGTCTACTTCGAGCCACACGGAAACGCCGAAGAGGCGCGTGAGATGCTCGAAGGAGCAGGGTATGCTGTCGAACAAACCGAAGACGGCGACTTCGTTGCCGAGCCTACCGAGTAGTTTCACGGAGCCGTCGTCTCGAAGTAGTTAGCGAGCGGTTTCACGAAGCTTTGTGTAGAGTTCCTTCTCCGTTAGTGCGGAGTACTCGCCGGAGCCGTTCAGTACGACGGCTACAAGAAGGACGGAGGCGGCGAGGTTAAGCGTGTCCGGACCGGCTGTCAAGAACGCGCCGACCATCACGAAGCCGAGTAAGACTGCCGAGACGCGCGTCAAGAATCCGACGAGAACCGCGAAGCCCGCGACCACCTCCACGAAGCCTACGACGATGACGGCTATCTCGGGGAAAGGGACACCGACTTCGGCGAAGAAAGCCACCTCGTCGGGGTAGAGCACGAACTTCAGCACGCCTATCGGAACGAATATGCCCGCCACAGCTAGGCGAAGTAAGAGTGACGCGACGGAGTGGAGTCTTTTCAGCCGTTCCTGCTCCATGTTAAACCGTTATGCCTCTCCGTAATCATACTTGCGACAGTACGCGCCCACAGACGACGAGCCAGTCGCGGGCGAACCAGACGACGAAGGGTATCATAGCCACGACAGCGGCGGGACGGACGACTGAGGCGGGAACGACGGGTACGAGAGCACCCAGAACGACCGCGAGTTGCGCCGACGACAGAAGCTTACGCGTCGTGCTCTCGTCGAGTTCGGCGACACGCATTCCGAGTCTCCGGCGTACGACGACGCCGACGACGAAGACGTAACGTGCGACACCGACGACGATGTACACGACAGGAAGCCAGCCGTGTGCGACGCCGACGGAGACGCCGACGAGCGTCAGCAAGCCGTCTGCCTCGGCGTCCAAACGGCTACCTAGCTCCGTTTGGCGTGTCCGTCGCGCAACCGCGCCGTCGACGGCGTCTAAGAGGGCGGCGGCGGCGAAAGCCCCTGCGGCGAGCCATGTTTCCGCGCCGACAGGACGGACGACGACGAATCCGGCGACGTAGGCGACAAGCGTGAGACGTACGAAAGTGACGGCGTCGCCCGGTCCCACGCCTGCGTCTGTGCCCGCGCCGTCACCCACTCGCAGGTACGAGTAGACGGTGACGTAGACGAGAACGCCGACGGAGACGAGCGAAGCCGGTGCAGGTTCGAATCCGCGCGCCGCTACGGTGACGACTGCGAGAGCCGCGAAGGCTACGACGACACCGAGACGCGGACGTGCGCGCAAATCCTCACCCGTCCGCCCTCAGTCGTAGTCGCGCCACTTGTGGTCGCAGTTGACGCAGATGTAGAAACGTGTCTCCGACTCGTCCGCCGAACGCGTCTGCTGGAGGTACCAGTAAGCCTCGTCGTTGCCGCAGTCGGGACAGTTGACTTCGGTCGTCGGCAGACCTTTGTCCTCTGCGTCCTCCAAGACGGTTATCTCCTCGCGTCCTCCTTCCTCTGTCGTCGTGTAGTCGACGTCCTCGTCACGTACCTTCACCGCGCCACACTCGCCACACTCGAAGACGCCGTCTTCGAGGTACATCATAGAGCCGCATTCGGGACAGAACTCCATGTACGGTCAAAACCATCCGCACACTTTAAGCTACCCGTTCGTGTCTGCTGGCTGTCAGTTTTTCGCGTCCAACAGTTCGAGTTCCGCCACCGTGTCGAGAGGATGGTCGCCCCTCTCAACGCTATCGATGACAGTCTCCGCCTGTTCGAGCGAAAGGAAACGTGTCGCTGCTACGTATCCGAGACGCGTGATTTCGTCACCTCGGACGAGCGCGGCGTCGCGCAGGTCTTCGAGCGCGGTGTCGATGTCGAACTCGCCTAAGAGCGAGTCGGTGACCTGTCTGTGCCTCTTGCCCGCGTAGGCGACGTTCGCAAGCGTCTGTTCGTGTGCCGCCTCCTGCGTGTAGTCGACCACAACGTCCTCCGTCTCTCCCTTGAGGAGGTCGAGAGCAACTTCGTCCTCCGCGCGCTCCATGCTCGAATGGTAGACTGCGTCGGGTTCAGCCAGCACGTAGACGACGCCTCGGTCGTGGTAGTCGGGGCGTCCCGCGCGTCCGAGCATCTGTTCGAACTCGCCGACAGACAGCCATTCGATACCCATCGCAAGCCGCTCAAAGATGACCTGCGAGGCGGGGAAGTCGACTCCCGCGCCCAACGCCGCCGTTGTGACGACAGCCGCAACCTCCTGGTCGCCGAAGGCACGTTCGACGCTCTTGCGTTCGCCGCCCGACAGACCTGCGTGGTACGCGGCGGCACTCGGAAGCGCGCCAGCGAGTTCGTGGCAACGTCTCCGCGAGTTGGTGAAGACGATTGTCTGTCCCCTGTAACCTTTCGACGACTTCTGGTTGTACTCGCGCTTCACCAGACGTTCGACTATGTCGCCCTTCTCAGTCTCGTCTGCGAACGTGAGATGCCTCTCTATTGGCACGGGACGTTCCTCGTACTCGACAGTTCGCGCGTCGAGTGCGTCTGCGAGCGCGTCGGGGTTTCCGACGGTCGCCGAGAGGTAGATATGCTGTGCGTCGTGTGCGTCGCGCAGACGTGCGATGAGACCGTCGACCCTGTGCCCGCGGTCCTCGTCCTGCAGGTTGTGCACCTCGTCTATGACGACTGTACCTACGTCGCCGAGGTCCTTCCCTGTACGGAGCGCGTGGTCGACGCCTTCGTACGTTCCGACTACTATCTCGGCGTCGGGGTCGAAACGCGTCGTCCGTGCCGAGATACGGTTAGAGCCGACGCGTTGTGTGACATCGAAACGGTCGCCGTAGAGGTCGTCGAAACGGTCATACTTCTGGTTTGCGAGTGCGACGAGAGGCACCAGAAACAGAAGCTTTCCGCGTCCCTCAACGAGGTTGTGCAGACCCGCTATCTCGCCCACGAGCGTCTTACCCGTCGCCGTCGCGCTCGCAACAAGAAGGTCTTCTCCGTCGAGCAAGCCTGCGCGGACGCTGGTCGCCTGCACAGGCAGGAGCGAGTCGAACGTCAGCAGGCTCTTGACTTCGTCGCTCAACGGCGTCTCTTCGAGCGGCAGGGGTTCGGCGACGTTCTCGTCCATCTCGTCGAACTTGGTGAGTTCAGGATTGAGGCTTCCTTCCAAGAGACCGACGACCTTCTCGACCCTGCCGACACGCCTCAGAAGGTCGTCGAGCCTTTCGCGTGTAGAGGAAGAGACGCCGCGGAAAGAGGCTTCGCGCCTGAGTTCGTCGAGCGCGCAGTCGACACAGATACGTTCGCCGTCGTTGAGGACGGCGTCCTCTTCGAGCAGTGACGTGAAACGGTCGTTGAGGAGACATAGCCTGCAGACCTCCTCGCGCCAGAGGTCGACGCCGTAAGCGTCTAAAAGCTCCTCCATCTCCTCGAAGCCGTCGCCGCTCGCCTCGTACACCACCTCGTCAGCCATACGTGCCAAGTCGACGAACTCGTCGGGCTGACGTGTCTCGTGCTCGCCGTTGCGGCGGACACGGAGCTTAGCAGGACGCCAGCCCTTCGAGGTTTCGCGTGTCTCCAACTTCGCCGAGAACACTGTCTCACCGTTGCGTGACGGTAGAACCTTGTAGCCGTCGCCTTCGGGCGAGACCAAGAGTCTCATCAGTACACGAAAGTAAGCCGCGTGAACGTATCTTTCTTGCTATCCGCAGTCTCAGCACCGTGCCGTCTCAGCATCTTCAGCCGTTTCGGCACCTCACGTGAGCCGTCGGTCGGTGTTTATACCGCGGTCGTCTTCGATTTCGCTGACGAGCGCGTCGAGTGCGTCGGTGTCGATTCCTTCATCACGCAACATATCTTCGTCCATCTCTTTGAGATGCATTACCTGAGTCTCCAGCGAACTCCTGATGAGCATCCGTTCGCCCGCGTTCTCGACAGCCCTGAGATAGAACTCCGTCACCGTTATGTCGCCCGTCGCAAGGTTCCTACCGAGTGCTTCCCTCTCGAACTGAACGTCGTCAAGACGCATGAGGAGGTACTCGACGCTTTCGGCTGTACGGTGAACCTCCGACCTGCTTTCGGTGTCGAGCCTGCTCTCGATGGTTCCACGCGTACCCGAAACCGACTCCTGCAGGTTCATAGACATCCTCTGCCCCATCGGCGGCGAGTCTATCTCGGGACTCCGTGTCACGGTTGCGAGAGCAGACTTGTACGACGTGCCCGTGTCGACGGTTATCCGCAGGTTGACGACGCCCGAAAGCTCGGAGACGCGTTCTTCGTCGAAGACCACCTTGCCGTCCTCATCGGTGGCGTAGTCGCCGTCAAGCGGCGTCTCGCCGGTGACTCCCGAGACCGTTACCTTCGCATCCTCGACAGGTTCGCCGTCTTGTGTCACGTCGACCGAGATGCTCGACCCTTCCTCGGTGACGCTGACGCTGAGCGCGCCCGCCGTTCCCACCAGAAGGACGGACGCCAGAACTGCGACGAATACGGCGACGGCAACCGGGTTCCTCGTCATCTTTCGTTGGATACGCTACGTCCGTCACGGTTAAAGCCCTTCTCATAGTTCAGAAAAGTTCAAGCAGCAACGCAGGGGGTTACTCCGACCGTTCAAAGACTTCACGACTGTTCAAAGAACATAACGGCGCGCGCCTCACCGCGTCACGTCCCGGCACCGTCACCTAAAACAAAAGCGTTAATACTCGAACCGGAATACGTACCACCGCGTACGAGCGCGTCGGAAGGCGCGCGGAACGTCCGTCGTTTCGTGTTAGACGCGTTCGGGAAGAAACGAAAGCTCCGCTGGTGTAGTCCGGCCAATCATATTGCCCTCTCGAGGCAATGACGGGGGTTCAAATCCCCCGCGGAGCATCCTCTTCATGCGGTTTTCGAGTTCGACAGAGGTTGGCGAGAAAGAGTCAGTAACGGCATTAAAGTTAGACGGAAGCCTAATCGCCCGACAACGCCGACCTTATAAAAACGTTCAGGCAAAATAGGAAAATATGGAAGAACTCGAAGAAACTGCGACAAAAATGACCGAAGCAGAGGAAAAGGTACACGGGATACCGTTGGTGACAGAACCGGTCGAAGAACGACTCAACCAGAGACAGCAGTTGGACTACGCGGAGGAACGGCGCGACCTAATCAAGTGGCTGATCAAGATAGGAAAGAACCCGGAGAGAGGAGAAGGCTACAGTCCCAACACGGTCAAGCCGCGCTCGTACCGGATGGACCAGTTCTACCGATGGGTGTGGAAAGAAGAAGGCGGCTACACCACGAACATCACGACCGCGCACGCGGACGACTTCACCGAGGAACTGAAGCTCTCCGACGACTCAAACGTCCACAAGAACAACACGCTCAAAGCGTTGAAGATGCTGTACAAGTGGAGAAAGCATAGGCGCGACGGAACAGAGTGGGATCCAAACATGACGTTCAAGACCGAGCGCAGTTCTCCGAGCGACTTCCTCAGGATGGACGAGAGGGAAAAGATAAGGAAGGCACCGCAGGGTGTTGAAAATAACGAGGAATGGGTCACTTTTCCGACAACCCGATTGAAAGAGGGCGGATAGGTCAGAATCCAGCTAATCCCGTCTGATAATCGTCGATCTTCTCAACGACATCCTCGAACTCGGGTTTCTCGGTTACGAGTCGGTCTAAGGCAGTATTCCAGTAGTTGCCAACATCCTCTACCTCCTCTTCAGACAGACCTTCTCCTAATTCGAGTTCTACATTCCGTTTTTCTGCCTTCTTTCTGAGTGCTTCGGCTATCTTTCGGTCGTCGAACTCCTCTTGGTTCAACAGTCTGTAGATGTCGTAGTAGTCTCGGGCACGTGCTCGCTGGTAGAGGCTCCGAAGCTTCTCGACCAGTATCTCCTCGACGCTGTACGCGGGCAGTTCGAACTCGGGTACATCTTCGAAGCTGTGCTTGTGTGTGGTAACAGGGAACTCCATCGACTCGTTGAAGCTTATGTCAAGATC
>JAQZDD010000288.1 GCA_028751055.1 Euryarchaeota archaeon Ods04
AGCCGTGCTTTTCGACATAACCGACGACGTAGCGACGCTCACGCTCAACAGACCCGACACACGTAACGCCATCACCGACGAGATAGCCGACGGCGTCATGGACGCGCTCGACGAAATCGAGGAACTCGAAGAGGACGACGACACCGACGTGCGGTGTGTAGTCATCACGGGTGCCGAAGGCTCGTTCTCGGCTGGCGGCGACGTGAACGCGATGATGGAAGGTCTCGCCGGAATGGCAGAGCCGTACCAGAAGACCAACTACGTGATACAGAAGACGAGCAGGATGATGGAACGTGTCGCGGATTTCTACCTGCCGACAGTCGCAAAGATAGACGGCATCGCCTTCGGCGCGGGCGCCAACCTCGCAATCGCGTGCGACATACAGCTTGCGAGCGACGAGGCGGGAATAGGCTTCGGCTTCAGGCAGGTCGGCTTGGGTGTAGACACGGGTACGTCGTACCTCCTTCCGCGTATCGTCGGCATCAACAAGGCTAAGGAACTCGTCTTCACGGGCAAGCTACTTGACGCTGAGGAGGCGGACGAAATCGGTCTGTTCAACCACGTCTATCCGTCCGACAGCTTCGAGGACGAGGTTGACGAGTTCGTCGGGGAGATAGCGACGGGACCGACCGTCGGTCTCATCGCTTCGAAGAGCGGTCTGAACCAAGCGTTCGAACAGAGCCTTCACCAAGCGATGGTCAACGAGGCGTACGCACAGATAGCGGCTTTCGAGAGCGACGACCACCAGGAGGGCGCGCAGGCTTTCATGGAGAGACGCGACCCTGACTTCCAAGGTCAGTAGCGGCGACGGAATCGGTATGGCATCGTACCGTACGGCGTGACGCGACAGCGGACGCAAAGAATAACTAACCTTGGTTCGAGTTACAGGTATGGTAACGAGACTCCTTCTGCTGTTCGTTCTCCTGTGTTTCGTCTCCGTCGTGGCTTCTGGTGCCGTCGCGGCGCAGGAGACCGTCTCGGTATCCGACGCTGACGGACTCGACTCCGTGAGGGACGACCTTGACGGTGACTACGTACTCGTCGGCGACATCGACATGTCGGACGAGGGTAGCTTCGAGCCTATCGGCGACCGCGACGAGCCTTTCACGGGTAGCTTCGACGGCGGAGGAAACGTCATCGAAGGTCTGACGGTAGTCCGTCCGAACAGCGAAGAGGTCGGGCTTTTCGGCGCGCTCGGCGACGGTGCGCGCGTCCGGGACGTAGGACTCGAAGACGTGGACGTGACGGGCGGCGAGAAGGTCGGCGGTATAGCCGGATTCAGCCGTGGAAACGTTACGCGTTCGTACGTGACAGGACAGGTCTCCGGCGAGGGCGACGACGTGGGCGGCGTCATCGGATGGCAACGTTACGGAAATATCGCCAACTCGTACTCGAAAGCCGACGTTTCGGGTAGCGTGGCAGTCGGCGGCGTCGTCGGCTTCGGCACAGGAACTATCGAGCTTACGTACGCCGCCGGTAGCGTTTCACCGAGCGAGCGGTCGGGCGGAGTCGTGGGACAGCTAGGCTCCAGACACCAGCTTGCGGGTAGGGAGTCTGTCCTCCGTGACTCTTACTACGACACTAGCGCGACACGGCAGAACGACGCTGTCGGATACGCGAGGTCGGGTGCGGGAGAGACGAACGTCGAGAACGTTGAAGGGCTTCCGACCGAAGAGATGCAAGGAAGCGTGGCGGAGGAGAACATGCAGGCGTTCGACTTCGTGAACACGTGGGAGACCTCCGGCGAGGACTACCCCGTCTTGGCGTGGCAGACGGGTGTGCTCACGGGCGACGGCGCGCCTTTACCGACACCCGGCTTCGGCTTCGTCGTCGGCTTCTTCGCACTCTTAGCCCTTCTGTCGAAGAGACTTCTACGTCCGTCCGGCGGCTGAGTCGGCGTCTCCGACCGTTGGCTCTTACCGTTGACTCTTACCGTTAACTCTTATTCGGGACGGTGTCTTGCACACGTATGATGGAGTTCAACGGAGAGGACGACGCCGACCTTAGCGACACCGACATGGCGGGAGCCGACTTGGTGGGTGCCAGCCTGAGCGACGCCGACATGGCGGATGTCGACCTTACGGACGCCGACCTGAGCGACGCCAACCTGATTGGTGCCGACCTTTCAGGTGCGAATCTGTCGAACGCGGTACTGCGCGGAGCGAGCATCGGACACGCCGACTTGGAAGGTGCCGACCTTTCGGGTGCAGACCTCTCGGGTTCGAGCCTGATATTCGCCGACCTCTCGGATGCCGACCTTTCGGACGCTGACCTGAGTGACGCCAACCTCATGTTCGCGGACGTGTCGAGGGCGAACCTCTCGGGCGCAAACCTCGCACGAGCCAGCTTTGTCTTCGCACGTCTCAGCCGCGCCGACCTGAGCGACGCCGACCTTTCAGACGCCGACCTCCGTTCGGCTGACCTGTCGAACGCTGACCTGAGCGGGACGGCTCTGAGGAACGCTGACTTC
>JAQZDD010000304.1 GCA_028751055.1 Euryarchaeota archaeon Ods04
TCGTTCTTTCCCAGTTTTCGTCGCGGTCCATGGCGTAGTAACGTCCCGAGACCGTCCCGACTGTCGCTCCCGTCTCGTCCGTCTTCTCGACGAGGTTTTCGAGGTACGAGACCGCGCTCTGCGGCGGCGTGTCGCGTCCGTCAAGGAAGGCGTGCACCACAACGTCGTCGCCGCGTCCGCGTTCGTCTGCGAGTTCAAGGAGGGAGTGGAGATGCCGTTGCGCCGAGTGCACACCGCCGTCGCTCACGAGACCCATAAGATGGACGTTTTCGCCCGACTCGACAGCGTCGACAATCACCTCGTTCTCGAAGAAAGAGCCGTCTTCTATGGCGTCGTCGATGCGTGCGAGAGGCTGCTTGACGATACGTCCCGCGCCGATGTTTAGGTGCCCCACCTCGCTGTTCCCCATCTGTCCTTCGACGAGACCGACCGAACGTCCGTGTGTCCGCAACGACGAGACCGCACCTTCGTCGCGCCATCTGTCGTAGTTGGGCGTGTCGGCGTTTGCGACGGCGTTCCCTTCCGTCTCTTCGCGCTCGCCCCATCCGTCGAGTATCACTAATGCCGCACGTGTCACGTTCGGGGATAGGCACGTACTCCGATTAAGACTGTCGTTCGAGCGCAACAAAGAACACGACGGAAGACGAAAGCCGTCCATGAGCCTGAGCATAGACGCGGAGTTCGTAGACGAGTACCTTGGCGTCTACGACGAGACGCAGGGTGTCTTGCCTGAAAGACTCGAAGAGTTCGGGGACACGTTTCGGAAACAGGGACATCTGACACGCGACGACCTGTACGAAATCGCTTACGAGTCCTCGACACGGAGCGCGCACCACGTCGAGCGCAACCCTCGCGGCGTCTGCGTCGAAATCACGGAGAACGTCCTGCGCTTGGAGGACGAGGGCGACGACTTCTCACAGATAGCCCTGATATCGTCTCTGCGCGGCTTCAAGGCACCGACGGCGTCCTGCGTCACGACAGCGCTCTCGCCCGAGAGGCACGCCGTCGTCGACACGCGCGTCTGGGCTTCTCTGGAGCGCGCGGGACGCGTCGACGGCAGAAAGGAGACGTTCGACGCCTTCGACTACTGCGTCATGATAGACGAGATACGCGACGTAAGTGACGAGACGGGACACACGCCCGCTGAGGTAGGTTACGCTCTGTTCGCGCACGACTACGACGTACGCGACGGAACGCTTCACTAAGTACTATTAATACTCTATCCGCATCCCATAACAACTCTTATTAACTTAGCTATTTTTCTTGTTAACATGAGAACGAGAGACAGCCAGCGATGGCTCCTCGCCAACTCGTCCGTCGTAGGCTTCGGGGTCGCCGCCGTCGTAGCCGCCGAGACAGGCGGCACGGGAACGCCCGCGGCTCTCG
This sequence comes from Euryarchaeota archaeon Ods04, assembly GCA_028751055.1. Lineage (GTDB taxonomy): Archaea > Halobacteriota > Halobacteria > Halobacteriales > Halorutilaceae > Halorutilus. The sequence goes on from JAQZDD010000304.1 coordinate 1,387, forward strand.
CAGCCGTCGCACTCGGTGCCGTTCTGACGGCTACGACGTACTTCCTCCTGAGTACGGCGTACCGGCACGCCGTCCGTCGGAGGGGTGCGTACACGGACGGAAAGCATGCGAGGGCAAGGGTCGAAAGATGAAGGAGAAAGACGTCGTGGTCGTGGGCGCGGGCGCGGCGGGGATAGGCGTCGGCGTCGCTCTTTCGAAGATAGGCGTCGACTTCGTCATCTTGGACCGCGACGGCGTCGGCGCGTCTTTCCGCTCCTGGACCAACGAGATGCGTTTCATAACGCCGTCCTTCCCGAGCAACAGCTTCGGTATTCCCGACCTCAACGCCGTGACTCCCCAGACTTCTCCGGCTTTCGCGCTTGACCGTGAGCATCCTTCGGGCGACGAGTACGCCGACTACCTCGAAGGCGTCGCCAACTACTTCGAACTGCCCGTCGAGACGGGCGTGGAAGTAACGGATATACAGCCGAAAGACGCCGCCGAGAAGGAGACGGAGGGCGTTGCCGTAGACGGCGGCACCGAAGGCTTCGTAATCGAAACCGACGATGACGACGACGATATAGCCGCGCGTTTCGTCGTCTGGGCTGGCGGTCAGTACGGTAAGCCAAGCCGTCCGTTCGAGGGCGCGGAACACGGCATCCACAACACCGAACTGGGTTCGTGGCGCGACCACGCCGACGAAGGAGACGACTTCGTCGTCATCGGCGGATACGAGAGCGGCATCGACGCCGCGGTCGGTCTCGTCAAGAACGGCTGTTCAGTCACGGTAGTCGACGCGGGCGAACCGTGGGCTGTGCGCTCCCCCGACCCGAGCGAGACGCTCTCGCCTTACACCGTCAAACGTTTCGAGAGTATCGCCGGTTCGGACGCGCTGACGCTCGCGGGTAACAGGTACGTCGAGAGGATAGAGAAACAAGAAAACGGAGACAGAGACGGAGA
>JAQZDD010000224.1 GCA_028751055.1 Euryarchaeota archaeon Ods04
CTCCGACGAAACCGCCGCGCCGATGAGCGCGCCCAAGCCGCAGAAGGCGGCGACACCGAGCGCGACAGCGATGACGACCACAGGGATGTCGGTGACGGAGACGGAGAGCGAAGCACCGCCGACGGTGACGAGCAGGGCGGCGATGAGGACGCACGCGCCGGCGATGAGGACGCCGTTGACTGCGACGTGTGCGACGAGCCACTCGGCGCGCGTCAGGGGTGTCGTCGCCAACTTCTCGAACCTACGGTGGTCACGTCCGCGCGCCACGGTGCTGCTGAGGCGCGAGAGAGGCGTCAGGAGGACGACGAAGGCAAGATAGCCCGCGAAGTAGAAGCCCTGCGGCTCCTCGAAGAAGCCGCCGCCCGCGCCGACGACGGCGGCGAAAAGCGCGACGAGTATAGCGGGGAAGACGAAGGTGAAGAAGACGGCGGCGGGCTTGCGCAGGAACGAACGCCATTCGGCGACGGCTTCTCCGCGGACGCGGCGTAGGCGTGTCATTCCTGCACCTCCGTCCCCGTTTTCGTCTCTTCGGTTCCGCTCGTCCCGCTAGTCTCGACCGTCTTGCCCGTGAGACGCAGGTACGCCTCCTCTAAACCGGGTTCACGCCACCGCACCTCGTCGTACTCGACGCCCGCTTCTGCGAGCGAACCGAGAGCGTCCCCTATTCTGTCGACGGCGACGCCTTCGAAGACGAGCGCGCCGTCGTCTTCCGTCGTAACGCCCGCAGTTCCGTCTCCGAGCGCGCCGGACGTGTCGAGAGTCTCCAAGGCTTCGTCAGCGGAACCCACCGTCCGCACCACGAGACGGGGTTCGCCCGCGTGCTTACGGACGACTTCTTCCGTTTCGCCCACCTCAACCAGCCTTCCTTGGCTCAGGAGCGCGACACGGTCGGCGAGACGTTCGACCTCGCGCATGTAGTGCGTCGTCAGGAAGACAGTCGTCCCTTCGTCGGCGAGACGTTCGACGACGCGCCAGACATCCTCGCGTCCCTCAGGGTCGATGCCCGTCGTGGGTTCGTCCAGAAACAGAACGTCGGGGTCGTTGACGAGCGAGACGGCGACCTTGAGTCTGCTCTTCTGACCGCCCGAGAGGTCGGCGTAACGTTTGTCGCGCGAAGGCGTGAGACCCATCTCGTAGATTACCGCCTCGGTGTCGCGCGTCGCCTCGGCGGGATACAGCGACGCGTAGTACTCGACGAGTTCCTCGGGTGTGAGCCTCTCGGGCGGCGAGAACTCCTGCGGAAGGACGCTTATCGTCGTCTTGTCCGTCTCCTCGGGCGGCACGCCCAGAAGCCTTGCTTCGCCGCTTGTCGGGCGCGCCGTGCCTGTCAGACACCGCACCAACGTCGTCTTGCCCGCGCCGTTGGGACCGACGAGCGCGAAGACCTCGCCGTCCTCGACCGAGAGCGAAACGCCGTTGAGCGCGACCGTCTCGCCGTACGACTTGTGCACTTCGTCGGCTTCTACTTCTGCCTGCATGTATCTCTTTGCTCTTGATTGTCCGACCGTCGGCGTAAGGGTTACGTTAATGGTAGGGCGGTCAGAAGACGAACGTCTCCACCGCGAGAACTATCATTAGCGCGCCCAAGAACAGGTTCGACGAATGGAAGGCACGCATCGCCGCGCCACGCGTACGCTGACGGTGGAGCGAGACGACGAAGTACAGGAAGACAGCGGCGGCGGCTACCGTCGTCGCGGCGAAGAGCCAGCCGACAGAAGCGACGTAGGCGAGCAGCGAGACGCTCAGGAGGGTCGCGCCAAGATACATGTTGATATGTCTGAGCGTCGTCCGGTCGCCGCGCACGACGGGAAGCATCGGTATGTCGGCGCGTGCGTAGTCGTCCTTGTAGACGAGAGCGAGATTGTAGAAGTGTGCGGGCGTCCAGAGGAAGATGACGCCGCCTAAGACGAGCGCGGGGACGCCGACGCCGCCTGTCACAGCCGACCAGCCGATGAGTGCGGGTAGCGCGCCGACCGCGCCGCCGATGACGACGTTCTGGTCCGTGTGCGGCTTGAGTATGACTGTGTAGACGAGCGTGTAGAAGACGATTGCGAGCATCGTAAGCGCGGCGGCGAGGACGTTGACGAGCGCGACCATTACGACGGCGGAGGCAACGGTAAGCACGACGCCGAAAGCGACGGCGTTGCGCACGGGAACGAGTTGGTTCGCCATCGGTCTGTCGGACGTGCGCGCCATCTTTCTGTCTCGGTCGCGCTCTATGACGTGGTTGAACGTGCCGCTCGCACCTATAGCGAGACAGCCACCGGCAAGGGTCGCCGTCGCCGTACCGAGCGTGATTCTTCCGCCCGCCGCGACAGCGAGTGCCATGCCTGCGACCGCGACGAGACAGAGGAGCCACATGAGACGCGGCTTCGTCATGTCGAGGTATGCGCGGAACGTTGAAGTAGGCGCGTCCGTGGCGTCTTCGACCGTCTCTGCCCCTGCCGTCTCCTCCGACTCCGAGTCCGTGACCGCCTCATCGGGCGCGCCGTCTTCGAGCGTCCAGGTGAGCGCGACCAAGAGGAACGTGAATATCACCATCGCAACGCCGAGATGGACGCCAGCGGGAACCGCCTCGCCGAAGACCGCGACGAGTCCACCTATGGCTACCTGTGCGGGGTAGAGGAGGAGCGCGCCGGCGACGGCGAGACGCACCCTGCGCGGAACTTCAACTGCGAACGAAACGGCTGCGGTTCCGAGTATCAGAATGCCCGCGACGAGCGCGGCGAGACGGTGCGCCCAAGCCACGAAAGCCTCCTCGCCGGGCATCACGACGAACGCGCCGTCACACGTGGGCCAGGTTCCGCACGCGCCTAAGTCGCGTACAGAAACAGTCGCGCCTACTATTATGAGGACGTACGTCGCAATCACGGCGACGGCGAGCAGGTTCGTGTAACGTCTCTGAGTCACGTTCATGTTTTATTCTCGTGTATCCATGTGGCGACAGTCGCAACCGTGAGCGCGACGAGTATCACCGTCGCTGTTCCAAGATGCGACGTGACTATAACGGGGTCGAGCCTCTCCGTGACCGTCAGACCGCCGAGGACTATCTGCGGCGGC
>JAQZDD010000302.1 GCA_028751055.1 Euryarchaeota archaeon Ods04
GAACGTCGCCATCCGGGAACGCGTCACTCCATCGTCGCGGCGTACGAACGTATCGCCTCGCAACTCGACTGGGACTCCGCCGAGGTCGGCGCGTGCGACAGATGCGGCGAGCCCACATCGGCAGAAAACGAACTCTGCCGCGCGTGCTCGATGCTCGCCGAGGTTGCTGACTAACTCGAACTCGGAAAGTACAGTTTCTAAAAAGGTAACCGTCTACCGTATTACGTCCACGTCGACGGCGTTCTTCTCGGTCTCGTCACGTCCGCCGTCGCTCGTGCCGAACGACCTGTCGCTCTCGTCGGCGTCGGAGAACATGTCGGACTCGGGAGCGACCTCGCCCGTGCTGTCCTTCGCGCCCTCGTTTCCGAGAACCTGCGACGAGTTGACACCCGTCATTATCGCCATGACACGTACCTTGCCCTTGTACTCCTCGCGTATACGTGCTCCCCAGATGACGTTTGCGCGGTTTCCGAGCCTCTCGGTGATGTTCTGCGCTATACCTTCCGCCTCGCCGAGCGTCAGGTCGGGTCCGCCCGTTATATGGACGAGACTGCCCGACGCTCCGCGGTAGTCGACATCCAGAAGCGGATGGTTAAGCGCGTCCTCGACGACAGCCTTCGACTTGTCGCGGTCCTGTGTCTCGCCGACGAGCATCACGGCGACGCCACCCTGATTCATGATGGTCGTCATGTCGGCGTAGTCGAGGTTGATGAGGCTTGGCTGGGTTATTGTCTCCGAAATACCCTTGACGGTCTCGGCGATTATCTGGTCCATCACCGAGAACGCCTTTCCGATGGGGAGGTTGGGGACGTAGTCAAGCAGGCGGTTGTTGTCGAGCACGATGGTCGAGTCGGACTCGTTACGGAGGTTCTCCAGACCTTCGTGTGCCTTGTCGGTGCGCGCACGCTCGACGTCGAAAGGCATCGAAACCATGCCGACGACGATGCCGCCCTGCTCCTTAGCTATCTTGGAGACGACGGGTGCCGCGCCAGTTCCCGTTCCGCCTCCCATGCCTGCGGTCACGAAACATAGGTCGACGCCTTCGAGTATGTCCTTGAGCGTGCCGCGCGCCATCTCTGTCGCGCGCTTGCCCATCGAAGGGTCGCCGCCCGCACCCAAGCCGCTCGTGAGCGACTTGCCGACGAGCACCTTCGTGTCTGCCTCTATCATCTGAAGGTGCTGTTTGTCGGTGTTGACCGCGATGGTCTCCGCGCCCTCGACGCCGATGTTGTACAGTCGGTTTATCGTGTTGTTGCCAGCTCCGCCACAGCCGACTATAACGATGTTCGGGTCGCCGAAGTCGTCGGCTTCGCTCGCCGCTTTCTTCTCCTTCTCGTCGTTTTCGAGAGCTTCCTGTACTATGTCCTCCATCTCAGACCCTCGCTATTCTTCTGTTTTCCTTGAGCTTCTCGTGCCCATCCTTCTCCGTGACCATCGTGCGCACCGCGGCGCGTATAGCTTCGCTCCTGTTGGGGAACTCGCCTTCTTCTACTAGTGCTTCTACTGCCTTTACTTGCTGTTCCGGTATGCGTAGTGTTACCCTTTCCATCGTACCACCATTTGCGATCCCCGGGTCAGTATTGTGCTTTCGAGCGCGTGACTTGACCCAGTGTCACACGCATTGTAAGACGTTTGTCTTACAGATTAGCCATTACAAGGCAGGGATAATAAATCTTTGGGTCAACGTATGACAAAACGTCGTACCAACGAGGACAGAAAACGGATTTTATTACTCCCACTCATGTTTTTGTACTACTCGTTGCTCAGAGCGTGGCTCGTTGGTGTACGTCTTCCACACGATGGGCAGAAGCTCCAGTCGCTCCTTATCTCGTCTCCGCAGTCGCAGAAGAGACGCTGTGCCGTCTTCGCACCGCAGTTTGGACAGTGAACGTGTTCGTCCGCAACCTCCTCGCCGCACTGATGACACGTCTTACCTTCGTCGTCCGCGCGCGGTGTGTCGGACACGGACGGCGCGTCGGCGCGCTCCTCCGTCACCGTCTCACGGGCATCCGACCGTGGTTCGCCAGTATCCGTGCCGGACCCCGAATCGGGGACGTTTACGGTGACGTTGACGTTCTCGCGTTCACGCGGAAGCGCGCCGAGCTTCTCGTCGACAGCCTCCTCGACGGCGTCGCGTACCATAGCGTGTAACACGTCGTCGAGCGTGGGACGGTCGCGTGGAGCCTGTGTCTTACGTCCGGATACGGCGTCGTACGTCTCACTCGTCCCCGCGCCTCCTTCGAGGTACGACCGCAGAGCCTCGCGCATGATTTCGGAACGAGACTCCTCTATCTCGTCGACACGTTCGAGTAGGTCGTCGCTCACGCGGAACGTTATCTTGCTGTCTCTCACTGTTCAGCCTCCTCTGTC
>JAQZDD010000182.1 GCA_028751055.1 Euryarchaeota archaeon Ods04
CGCGCTATCTCGACGGGGTCGTCGGAGTCGGGGTCGCCGTAGAACGGAACCTCGGCACGCTCCGTCATCTCCTTCGACTGGTCGTACGCGCCCGGACGGAACGTGTCGGTCTGTATGACAGCAGGGCGGAGACCTTTGCGTGAGAACCACCGTGCCATCTTGGCACTTGTAGTCGTCTTACCCGAACCCTGCAGACCTGCGAGGAGTATCGTCTGCTCCTCTAGGTCGAACTCCGTGGCGTCGCCGACGACCGCCACCATCTCCTCGTAGACGATATGCAGAACGTGCTCGCGCGGACTCGTGCCCGGCGCGGGTTCCTCGTTGAGCGCGCGGTCGCGTATCGACTCGCTGAGTTCGTTCACGAGCGAAACGTCGACGTCAGCCTGCAGGAGAGCGCGCTGTATGTCGCGCACGACCTCCTCAACAGCCTCCTCGTCTATACGTGACCTGCCAGCTACCTTTTCGAGAGCATCCTGCAAGGAAGACCCTAAGTCACCAAGTACCATTACCGTGTATTGACACCGACGCCTAATGACGGTTTTGATGAACTCTTTTCCCACGCCGTGGGAATTCCCGTGGCGCGGTCATAAGTGTCAGCTACCTTATACTAAGCAACAGGAATTCCCGCGGAATAACGATAAGTGGCAGAAGGAGTAAGGTTAGGACACCATGGAGGAGCTTACAGAGTTCCAGAAGAACATAGTCAACGTTCTCGTAGGGGGAGAAAAGTACGGTCTGGCGATAAAGAAGGAGCTTGAGGAGTACTACGACGACGAGGTGAGCCACGGGCGTCTCTATCCGAACCTCGACAGGCTCGTAAACATAGACTACGTCGAGAAGAGACCGCGCGACGAGCGCACCAACGGATACAGGCTCACCGACGAGGCGCGCGAGGAGATACGTGACGAAATCGAATGGCGTCTGTCGAAGTACGTAGAAGGTTCGGGCGACAGGAAGAACGAGGTTCGTGAGATGCTCAGCGAGACACGAACTAAGACCGAGGCTTAGTTCCCTTTCTCGGCAGTCTGAGCCAGAAAGTTCGGTTGGTAAGCAAAAAGACGGCTGTTCCTACGTCTAACCGTTCGTGAGCAACAAGAATCGAGTACTACCTCCGAAAAGACGTACGTGGATGGTGCGTCGGTTTCGCAGAGGTATGTCGTGTATGAGATTTACGTCTGTACCGGTATCTCTTCGCCTTCTTCTTCCTCCCCCTCGTTCGGCTCTATGACGATACGGTAGGGCGACCAGCGCGTGCTGAGTACGCGCCTGTCTCCGCCCTCTCCTTCCTCTCCGTTATCGCCGTTCGTCTCCACAAGACCGCGGACGCGGTTGACGAGTCTTCCGGGGAAGTTAGCGATAACCTCGGTCGGAGCCACGGCTTCGTAGACCTGCTCGTCGCCGACCTCGTACGTCTCGACTACCTCGTCGTCTTCGAGACCTGCGAGCACTTCCTCGACCTTCTTGGGGTAGAGACCCGTCTCCTCGGCTATCTCGTCGACTTCCGCCTCGCCGAGCTTGCGGAGCGCGACGTAGACGTCGGCGCGCGCGCCCGTGTCGAGAACCGCCGAGACGACATCGACGACGCCCTCGTTCACGGCGTCGAGACCTTCTTCGACAGTCTCCTCAACCCTCTCGCGCTGTCCTTCTACCGTCTCCTCAACCTCGTCGATAGTCTCCTCTATACGTCCCTCTACGCCTTCTTCCTCTACTTCGGTCTCTACCTCTACGTCTTCCGTGGTTTGTGTTTCAGACATCTTGAATCACCTTTGTGTTCTCTACGGTAGGACATAATACAGATAGTATATAAATATTTTGTCCTTTGGCACGGGACACAATGCGTGAGAGTGTTACACACGCCGTCGGATTGATATGTTCGGTCGACGAAATCCGTACATGAGACGTAGAGATTTCCTTGTGGTTGCGGGGGCGGTGACTCTGACAGGATGCTTAGGCTCCGACGACTACGACGTTGACGCTGTGAAAGCGGAAGCCGAGCAGACTCCGTACGACGAGATGAGCGAGGGCGACCGCATACACGTCGAAAGGGGACAGATAAGACAGGTGCCTGTCGAGGGAAACATCTACTTCGTGTACGTCGAAGAAGGAGACGACGGCTGGGAGAACGACGTTTTCGCCCGATGGGACGGCGAGAGGTTCGAGGAGGGCGATACCGTAGAGTTCTGGGGTGTCGTCGAAGGAACTATAGAGACGGAGGAGGGACGCGTCCTCCCCGAAGTCACGGTAGTCGACATGCAGTCCGCCGACTGAGGCGCGTCACACACGCGTCACTCTTGACCGTTTAGTTTTTGGTGGTTCCGCGCAACCGTCCGGTATGCTCGCAGAAGAACTGGCGGAGTACGCCGACGAACTGAGCTACGACGACTTAGACGAAGAGACGGTAGAGACGACGAAGGTACGTCTCGTCGACTCGGTCGCGTGCGCCTACGCGGGACGTGACGAGGAGCCTGTCGACAGCCTTCTCAGGTACGCGACACGCAAGAACGGAGAGCGCGACGCCACGGTTCTCGTAGACGGAGACACGACGACAGTCGAACACGCCGCTTTCGGTAACGGCGCGCTGATACGTTATCTGGACTGGAACGACACCTACCTCTCGAAGGAGCCCGCGCATCCGTCCGACAACTTCGGTGCCGTAATCGCCGCGGCGGACGCCTACGACGCGTCCGGGAAGGAGTTGGTGCTCGCCGCCGTGCTCGCCTACGAACTCCAGTGCCGCCTCTGCGACGCCGCGTCGCTCCGCAAGAACGGCTGGGACCACGTCAACTACGGCTTGGTTTCGGCGACGCTCGCCGTCGGAAAGCTCGCAGGTCTTTCGCAGGAAGAGATGGTCGAAGCTCTCGGACTCGCTATCAACCCGCACGCCGCGATGCGTCAGGCGCGCGCTGGCGAACTCACCGAGTGGAAGGGCTTCGCCTTCGCAAACGTCGACCGCAACGCCGCTGTAGCCGTCGAGTTAGCGGCAGAGGGCGTCAACGGTCCCGCGCCCATCTTCGAGGGCAAGTTCGGCTTCTTCAACCAGCTTACGGGCGAGTTCGAACTCGATGTGGACGGATTCGGAGGACGCGGCGGCGGCTTCATGATAAACGAGACCTACATCAAGTTCTACCCCGTCGAGTACCACGCGCAGGCGGCGGTCAACATCGTGATGGACCTCTTAGACGAAGTCGACCCCGACGATATCGAGAAGATAGAGAACGAGACGTACGAGGCGGCGGTCAGCATCATAGGCGAGGAGCCGGAGAAATGGGACCCGCAGACGCGCGAGACGGCAGACCATAGCATGCCGTACTGCATAGCGCGCACCTTCTTAGACGGCGAGATGACTCTTGACCAGTTCGCGCCCGACAAGATAAAAGGTGACGACGTACGCGAACTCATGGACAAGATGGAGTTAGTGGAGAACGAGGACTACACCGAGGCGTACGGAGA
>JAQZDD010000146.1 GCA_028751055.1 Euryarchaeota archaeon Ods04
ACGGACGCGACACGCCGCCGCAGAGCGCGGTCTCGTACCTCGAAAACCTCGTCGAGAAGACGGACGAGACGGGAGCGACAGTCGGGACGGTCTCGGGACGTTACTACGCCATGGACCGCGACGAAAACTGGGAAAGAACGAAACTGGCATACGACGCTATCGTGAACCGAGAAGGAAGACGTGCGGACGACGCCGTCGAGGCTGCCGAACGCGCCTACGAACGCGGCGAGACGGACGAGTTCGTCGAACCGACTGTCTTGGACGACGCTCCGCCGCTCTCGGATGGCGACTCCGTCTTCTTCTTCAACTTCCGGGGCGACCGCGCGCGTCAGCTTACACGGATGATAAACGGAATCGAACCCGAGTGGTCGGAGCAAGGCGGGGCGGAGACCGCTCTCGACGTGGATTTTGCGACGATGACCGCGTACGACGAACAGTACGACCTACCCGTCGCGTACCCCGCCGACCAGCCGAAAAACGTCTTGGGACGCGTTCTCTCCGACGCCGGTCTGACGCAGTACCGTATCGCAGAAACGGAGAAGTACGCACACGTGACGTACTTCCTCAACGGCGGACGCGAACGTAAGTTCGACGGCGAGACACGCACCATCGTTCCGTCGCCAGACGTTCCGACATACGACGAGAAGCCCGAGATGTCCGCCTACGAGGTGACCGACCACGCGGTCGACGCGGTGGGACGACATGACGTTATCGTCATCAACTACGCCAACCCTGACATGGTGGGACACACAGGCGACTACGACGCGGCAGTAGAGGCGTGTGAGGCTGTCGACAGATGCGCGGGAAGGCTCGTCGACGCTCTGCGCGAGGAGGGCGCGGAGGTCATAGTGACAGCCGACCACGGAAACGCAGACGACATGGGCACGCCCGAGAACCCGCACACGGCGCATACTTTCAACGACGCGCCTTTCGTGCATGTCGACGGAGAGGGTGAAGCGGAGGACGGCGAACTCCGCGACATCGCGCCGACGCTCCTGTCTTTGCTCGGGATTGAGAAGCCCGACGAGATGACGGGCGAACCGCTCGTGTAACCCCGTCCGGTCTACTCGTCGTCGCTTTGTGCGTCGCCGTGTCGCTCTCCGTCGCCGCCGTCGTGTTCCTCGTCCGTCTCCTGCACTCTGTCGCTCTCGCCTCCTTCGTCGATTCTTTTCACGTCGTCGGCGTCTCGCTGGCTGGAAGCCTCGGCGACGAGTCCGAACGCCTCGGGCACGTCCTCGGTTTCCGCGGTGCCTTCAAGCACCAGAACGTCCGTTTCGTCCTCCGTCACAACATCCGGACGCGACTCGTCTATCGTCAGGTGTTCCCTCGTTCTTATCTCGTCCTCTATCTCGGTGAAGTCGTCTTCCTCTTCGCCCGTCACGGCTATCGTTACGTCGCTCGTTTCGGGCGCGAGGTTCGCCACACCGGCTTCGATGCCTCCTTCACCTGTCTCGTGAGGACGGACCAGAGCCAAGTCCCCTTCCCCGGCTACCGTTGTGACAGCACCGAACTCCGGCACCTCCTCGTGTAGCCTCGGTATCTCTTCGTTGTACGCGTCGATAACCAACTCCACGTAGACCCATGTTCGAGCCTCAACGACGCTGTCGCCGTCGGTCGCGGCGTAGCCGTCGTCGCCGAGGTCGTATACGGTGAAGCCACCGTACTCGTGCTCTTCCTCACCGTCTATTTCGGGCGAGGCATCGTCGTCCAACACGAGCACGGTCGCACGTTCGAGGTCGATAACTTCGTTCACCTCGTCAAAGGTTAGACCGTACTCGACGTCGTCTTCGTCGTCGGGAAGTAGCCCGTGCTCGTGCATCGAATCGACGTTCATGTACATCACGACGGGGTCGAAGTTGCCCGGAACCCAGTCACGGTATCCGATACGGGTTTCACTGTTCAGGCATCCCGCCGTTCCCGCCGCCGTCGCGGCTCCGGCACCGCCGAGGAGCCTGAGAAATCCACGTCTCGGGACGCCGAACCCGTCCGTCTCGTCTCCGTTTCTGTGTGTCATCTTTGTGTCGGGGTTGATGCTGTTCCCGTATATTCCTGTCGTAGGCTGAAACGAGCGTTTTAGTTTAGTTATGCGACGTGACGTGATGGGCGGGAACCGAAGCAGAGCAACAGCAGCGCGGGCGGCGTAACATCATCCGCCACCAGCAACACGTAAGTGCGCGGCGCGACGATTTCGGGCATGGACGACGACTCAGAGTTACTCGAACGTCTCCGAAACGGAGAACTCGCGTTACACGAACTCGAAGACGAAACGTCGCCCGACGAAGCCGCGGATATACGCCGCAGATACATCGAGGAGCAGGAAGACGTGTCGCTCGCCGAGACGGGCGCGGAACACGACTCGGAGGAGGCGACGGCGAACATAGAGAACGCCGTCGGCGCGACACGCGTTCCCTTAGGCATTGCGGGTCCGTTACGTGTCGAAGGTGAGCATGCCGAAGGGGAGTACCGCGTCCCTATGGCGACGACCGAGGGCGCGCTCGTGGCGTCAACGAACCGCGGATGTTCGACGATAACGGAGGCGGGCGGAGCGACCGTACGCATCCTGAAGGACGCCATGACACGCGCGCCCGTCTTCCGTGTCTCGGGAGTCGGCGCGGCGGCGGAACTCGCCGAATGGGTAGAAACGAACTTCGACACGCTGAAGCAGGCGGCGGAGTCGACGACCGACCACGGTGAACTCGTCCGCGCGAAGCCGTACGTCGTCGGCGACAACGTCTACATCCGTTTCGCGTACTCGACAGGCGACGCGATGGGGATGAACATGGCGACTGTGGCGTCGCGCGCCGCGTGCGAGGTCATCGAGGACGAGACAGACGCCCATCTCGTCGCGCTCTCGGGAAACGTCTGCTCCGACAAGAAGCCCGCGGCGATAAACGCCGTCGAAGGGCGCGGACGTACCGTCGCCGCTGATGTCGTCCTTCCGCGTTCGCTCGTCCGCGAAAAGCTCAAGACGACGCCCGAGGCGGTAGCGGAGGTAAACGAGCGCAAGACGCTCGTTGGTAGCGCGCGTGCGGGCACGCTCGGTGCTAACGCACACGCCGCGAACGTACTCGCCGCCGTCTACTTGGCGACGGGGCAGGACCCCGCACAGGTCGTCGAAGGTGCGTCAGCGTACACGACGGCGTCCGTGCGGGACGGCGGCGACAGCCTCTACTTCTCGACGACTCTCCCCGCGCTCGAACTCGGCACGGTCGGCGGAGGTACGCGTCTGCCGACGCAGAACGAGGCACTCTCACTCCTTGGCGTCGCCGGAGGAGGCGAACCTGCTGGAGACAACGCGCGCGAACTTGCCGAGGTTGTGGCGGGCGCGGTTCTCGCGGGTGAACTCAGCCTGCACTCCGCGCTCGCTTCGCAACACTTAGACGAGGCACACGAAAGACTCGGACGTGACTGAAGAACTAGCTGGCTATACGAGGCTTAACGCCCTCGGACTCTATAATCCACTCGTCGAAGGTCTCTCGTAGTAACTCTTGCTCCTCTGCTGTCAGCCTACCACGGGGGTCCGGTAGCTCATCCATGCCGTTTACTCTATCTCTATCTCCTTATCGTTTTCGCCGCTCTCTACCTTCTCGAAGGTCACTTCCAGAACGCCGTTGTTGTACGTTCCTTCACCGCTGTCCTCATCGACCGCCGACGGTAGGGCTACACGTTCGTCGTACTCCCTGTCGTCGCCCGATGCCTGTATCTTGAGTTCGTCGCCCGATACCGCGACAGTTATTTCGTCCTTCCCGACGCCCGGCAGGTCGGCGACGACACGCACGACGTCTCCTTCGTCAAGAACGTCGACGTGTGTCCTCGTGTTCGCCTCTTCGAAGCCTTGGAATCCGGCGAACGGGTTGGCGTTGCCGCCCTCGCCGAACCTTTCGAAGTTCGGCTCCTCACCCGGGCGGTTGGTCATACGGAAGCCCTCGAAGCTACCTTCCATTCCCATCTGCTCCATCATCTCGTTCATCTGCTCGAAGACCTGCTCGAACACGTCTTCGAAAGGCTCGTCGTCAAACGGGTTGTCTCTGTCGGTCATGTTTGCTAACTATAGGTTAGGGACGTGGAAACATAAACCTACCGCTAAGCCTTCTTTCATCTCCGTCAGCCGGTTCGTCAGAACCACGCCGGTAAAGTACCGCGAGCGCGCATC
>JAQZDD010000029.1 GCA_028751055.1 Euryarchaeota archaeon Ods04
CTCCCTGATAGTCGGCTACTTCGCGTTCGACGGTGCTTCAGACGGAACGGTCGAAGGCTGGCACGTCTCCGTGTCGGTTGCGACGACAGCCGTCTACTCGGCACTGTTCGCTCATCTCTACCTCAAGAGGGAAGCTGAGACGAGACGGAAAGGCATAGACTGCTCCGAGACAAGATGAAGCGGAGTCTCAGTCGGAGAAAGGTAGCTCCGTGTCGACAGGCTCGCCGTACGTGTAGTCGGCGTCGAAGTAGAACTCCATCGCACCCTCGGCGTCGATTATGCCTTCGTCGTCCCCGTCTCCACCTTCGTCGTCAAGTCCCGTCGCAAGCACGTAGTACGCGAGACGCACAGGCTCCCTCGTGTCTCGGTCTACCCAGACGTAGGCGTCGAGAGCGTCCAAGTCAGCCTCGTCGAACTCTTCGTCCTCGGGGTCGTCTCCCTCCTCCTCTTCTAGCTCATCGGAGCCGTAGAGCGCGAACGCCTCCATCGAGTTGAGTATAACACCCTCGGCGTCCAAGTCGAGCGAAAGGACGTAAGTCTCGTCGCCGTCGACCGTCTCAACGCCTTCGAGCTGGGCGTCGGCATCTCCCAAGACCTTCTCGATGCCCTCAAAGCCGAACGGCGACGGTCTGTCATCGATACCCGTCTCGTTCACGCTCCAGTCGCTCATGGGTTCGTCGCCCTCCGCGGAGCGCGTGTACGTCGCGTTCGGCGTGGAGTAGCTCTCGGTCTCGAAAGCCGTCTCGTTGTCGAATATACCGAACGCTTGGACATCGACGACGCCGTCGGTCGAGACGTGCGCGAACTCATCGGTCACAAACTCGCCCGACGAGTCCATCGACATCGACAACGAGAACAGTCTCGACGCGCCGAGAGCCATCGCGTTTTCGGCTTCGACCGTCTGCGTCTCGGCGTCACCGACTGCTTCGAGCGACGACGCGAGTATCTCGTCGCCCGTCTCGTCGGTCTCAACCTCCTCCGCATCCGGCTCTATGTCGATGTCCATCGGCTCGAACTCGGCGCCCAAGCATCCGGCTGTCACGGACAGGGCGACGGCGAGAACAACGACGAAGACGAAGCGGGAGGTTCGTTCGGTCATTCTACTCCCCACTCGAACAGGCTCTTTAGCTTCGCCGCTAATACGACAACGAATGCCACGGGTCCGACCGACATCGACACCTTGCCAAGCACCTGACGCATGCGCACGCCGTCGTCGCTCTTGCCGAAGACGAGTGCTGAAGGAGACTCAGACGGCTGGTAGACCGACATCTCGCGTCCTTTCTCCGAGTAACAGATGTCTCCGACCTCGACGAGTCCCGCGTTCTCTAGCTTTTCAAGGTGGTAACGGACGTTCTGTGTCGTCGTTCCGAGTTCGTCGGCTAAGTCGATTGGTATCTTGGGCGAGTCGTGAACCGACGTGAGTATCAGGAGTGCTGTCTCCGACGATATTGAGTTCAGCACGTCTTGTGTCTCATCGTCGTCTATTGTGAGCACGTCGGGTGTCGGCTCACTTGGACCATCGTCACCTTCGCCGTCTGTCCCCTCATCCCCCTTTTTCGGCTCTAAGGTACTCATTAACAGGATTTCGTACGGAGCTAAAAAGTAGTTTGCGTAAGCCAAAATGAGCTTTTGTCATACCGCTCGCAGCCCGTATAACCGACTAATACAATAAAGTTATAGGAGCACGCCCACGATGTCGGTGCATGGATTTCAGCGACCAACTCCTTGAAGAGGGAGCGGAGATATGGGAGGCACAGAAACAGCATCCCTTCGTCGTCGAACTCGCGCGCGGCGAACTCGACGAGGACGCCTTCCTGCACTGGGTGAAGCAGGACTACAGGTACCTGTTGGACTACGCGCGCGTCTTCTCCGTCGCAGGTGCGAGGGCGCGCGACGAGGAGACGATGACGCATCTCATGGGCGTCGCTCACACGATACTCGACTACGAGATGGACCTGCATCGTAGCTTCGCCAGCGACTACGGTCTGTCGCGTGCCGACTTGGAGGAGGTCGAGAAGGCACCGACGTGTGTCGCCTACACCAACTTTCTCCTGCGCGTCGCGTACGAAGGCTCGCTCGCCGAAATCGCGGCGGCGATATACCCGTGCGGGCAGGGCTACCTCGACGTAGCGCGCCATATGGACGAACTCGCCGACGACGAGGGCGTCGGAGAGCACCGTTACACGCCGTTCATCTACAAGTACACGAGCGAGGAGTTCTACGAAGCCGTCGGCTGGATGACTGAGTTCGTCGACGACTGTGCGTCGCGCTACCCGGGCGAGCGCGAAGCGATGCGCGACGCATTCATCCGGTCGGCACGTCTCGAACACGCCTTCTGGGAGATGTGTTACACACAGGAGGGTTGGGACGTATGACCTCGTTCACCGAGAACCTCCGAGAGGCGTCGGAGTGGGAGGAAGCGACGCGTCACCGTTTCGTGGAGGAGTACCGCGACGGAACGCTCGACGACGACGTGTTCCGTAGCTACCTCGTCGACGACTACGCCTTCCTCGAAATGGGCGCGCGCGTCACAGCACTCGCCGCAGCCGACGCGCCTACGATGGACGAGATGGGCTACCTCGCTCAACAGTTGGGCGTCCTGACGGGCGGCGAGAACGACTACTTCGTACGCGCCTTCGACGCAATCGGCGTCTCGGAGGACGAGTACGAGAATCCCGACCTGCATCCGACGACGGAGGCGTTCAACGACTTCATGCTCCGTGTCGCACGCTCGGGCGGATACGAGGAGACCCTTGCGACGGTCACGGCGGCGGAATGGGTCTACCTCGACTGGTGCGAGCACGCCGCCGAAGCCGACTACGACCGGTGGTATCTAGACGAATGGGTCGAGATACACGTCGTCGAAGAGTTCAAGGAGTACGTCGGCTGGCTCCGTTCCGAACTCGACGAACGCGGACCTGAACTGTCGCCACGGCGTCGGGAACATGTCGCCGAACTGTTCGAGCGGACGGTCGAGTTGGAGGCGCGTTTCTTCGACGCCGCATACGACTGATATTATCACCGTTTCATCACATTCATACCGCCGTAAGACGTACTCCGCACATGGTCAACATAGACCCGTCGAAGGTGGACGACGATGTCCTGCCTGCGACGGACGAGCCGGTGGAGAGGGAGACGTACGAAAACCTGTTAGTGGGAGTCTACTCAACGCACGAGGAGGGCGTCTGGAAGCTTGAAGTACGCGACTGGGCGAACCGTGTCGTCGAGGCGACGGTGTACGAGAAGGGACGCGAAGAAAAGGAGGAGAAGGGCGGAGTCACGTTCACACCGCTCGAAACCCCCGAGGAGATGACCGACGAGGCGTACCTCAAGGAGCTTCTGAGCCAACGCGTCAAGGGCATCGACGAAGAAGGTCAGACGGTCGAGAGTAAATAAAAGCACATATAAAACGCGGTTCACCATCATAAACAGGCACAGATGAGCAAGGAAAGACGCGTCGAATCGTACGACAGAGGGCGTATCGAGGATCTCGGCAGGGCGAAGGACTGGGCGATACACAAGCCCGGGATGTGGGCTTTCTACCTGCACCGCTTCACGGGGCTGGTGCTTTCGTTCTACCTCGTGATGCACCTTGGTGTGCTCGGCACCGGCTTCTGGCTGGGTCACGAGGAGTACACGGTGATACTACAGGGACTCGAAAGCCTCTACATCGTCCGTGTGCTTGAGATAGGGCTGTTCGCGGCGTTCGTCTTCCACGCCCTCAACGGCATACGGATAGTGATGTTCGACATGACCGTGGGGTTAGACATACAGGAACAGCTGTTCTACCTGAGCATCGCGCTGAGCTTCGCGATAGTGTTAGCAGGGGTTCCGTTCTTCCTACTATAAAACCATGAGCACGAAAAAGTCAAACACGGCAGGCTGGAACTGGTTCCTACAGCGCGCTACCGGAGTCGCGCTAGTAGTGCTGCTCGGCTTCCATTTCGCGGTAGAGCACTTCATCGTAGGAGCGCACCATATCACGGCGGAGAACACGGTGGAGCGTATCACGTACGGAGTCATCGAGGGCGACCACGTGCTCGGGCAGATATCCATCAACATGCCCGCGTTCCTCTACCAAGCGACAGCGATACTCCTGCTCGCCTTCTCGATATATCATGGCATGTACGGCGTCTACAACATACTGATGGAGCAGGACGGTCTCAAGAAGTACAGAGCACAGCTAAAGTACTTCTTCATAGTCTTCAGCATCGTCCTGTTCATACAGGGTATCCTGATATTCTTGGCTTTCTTCGAGCCATTCTGGGAGATATACGACCCGAGATAAAAGGTGACAGACATGGCAACGACACAAGAGACACAGAAGACAGAAACGCCCGCCGCGGCGGAGGCAGAGACGGCTACGCTCGACGTGTTCAGGTACATCCCTGAGGAGGACGACAAGCCGCACACCGAGACGTACGAGATAGAGACGTTCGAGGGGATGACGGTGTTGGACGCTCTCATAAAGATACGCGACGAACAGGACCCTTCGCTCACGGTGCGGCACTCGTGCCGGATGGCACGGTGTGGTAGCGACGCGCTCTACATCAACGGGACGCAACGTCTCGCGTGTAACACGCAGGTAAGCGAACTCAAACAGCCGATAGACGTGGAGCCTCTGCCGCGTTTCGACGTGATACGCGACTTAGTCGTCGAGATGAGCGAGTTCTACAACCGGATGGAGTCCGTCGAACCGTGGTTCCAGCCCGACCACGAACCCGAGACGGGCGACGAGTACCTCCAGTCGCCCGAGAACCGCAAGAACATCGACACGGTTCTCGACTGCATCTGGTGCGCAGCCTGCACGTCGTCTTGTTCGCCGGCGGCGAGCGACTCCGACTTCCCCGGTCCGGCGGCACTCGCAAAGGCGTACAGGTTCTACAAGGACGAGCGCGAGGGCGAGGAGACGCGCAGGAGACGGTTAGAGATGCTCGAGAACTCGCACGGCATCTACCGTTGCCACACGCAGTTCAACTGCACCGAGGTATGTCCGAAGAACATCTCGCCGACGGAAGCAATCATGGAGATGTCGCGTGACGCTATAAAAGAGAAGCTAAGGTTCTGGAGATAGAAGTATACAACACGAAAAATCATGAAAAAGCACGACGTACTTATCATAGGAGCGGGCGGTGCCGGCTTACGTGCAGCGGTCGCGGCGCACGAGGCAGGCGCGGACGTTGCGATGGTAACGAAGCTGCATCCCGTGCGTTCACACACGGGCGCGGCGGAGGGCGGTATCAACGCCGCTCTCAAGGACGAGGACGACTGGAAAGACCATGCCTACGACACCGTGAAGGGCAGCGACTACATCGGCGACCAAGACGCCATAGAGACGATGACGGAGGAGGCACCCAACGAGGTCATCCGTCTGGAGAACATGGGAATGGCGTTCTCGCGCACAGAGAACGGACGTATGGCGCAGCGCGCCTTCGGAGGTCTTTCGTTCCCGCGTACGACCTACGCGAGCGACAAGACGGGGCACATGCTCCTCCACACGATGTACGAGCAGGTGATGAAACGCGGCATCACGGTCTACGACGAGTACTTCGTCACGAACGTCGTCCGCGAAAACGGCAAGTGCCACGGTGCCGTCGCAGTCGACATACAGACGGGCGAAGTCGAAGGCTTCGCCGGTGGCGCGACGGTGCTCGCAACCGGTGGTTCGGGGCAGGTCTTCGAGCACACCACAAACGCCGTCGCGTGCACGGGTGACGGTACAAGCATGGCGTACCGCGCCGGCGTGCCGATGGAGGACATGGAGTTCGTCCAGTTCCACCCGACGACGCTCCCCTCGACAGGCATACTCATCACCGAGGGATGCCGCGGAGAGGGCGGCGAACTCTACAACAACAAGGGCGAGCGGTTCATGTACGAGTACGGCTACGCCGCAAACGACGGCGAGTTAGCGTCGCGCGACGTCGTCTCGCGCGCCGAACTCACGGAGGTGCAGGAGGGGCGCGGATTCGAGGACGGATGCGTGCATCTCGACCTTACGCATTTCGGCGAGGAGAAGATAGAGGAGCGTCTCTCCCAGATTCTCGAACTCGCGCGCGACTTCGAGGACGTAGACCCTGTGACAGAACCCATTCCTGTCAAGCCCGGACAGCACTACATGATGGGCGGTGTGGCGTGTGACGCCAACGGAGCGACGGAACTCGACGGTCTGTACGCGGTCGGCGAGACGGCGTGCGTCTCCGTCCACGGCGCGAACCGCCTCGGCGGAAACGCGCTCTTAGAACTCGTCGTCATGGGTAAGCTTGCCGGTCAGCACTCGGCGAACAACCACCTCACCAACGTCTCCACGAGCGCGGTCGAACAGGCTGTCGACGACGAACGCGCCCGGATAGACGAACTCATGAGCGGCGGCAAGGAGCACCAGTCCGTGATACGTCAGGACGTTCAGAACGTGATGACGGAGAAGGTCAACGTCTTCCGTGCCGAGGAAGGCTTGGAGGAGGCACTCGAAGTCATCGACGAGGCGAAGGAGCGTTACGAAGACGTGAACGTCAAGGACTCCTCGAAGACGTTCAACACAGACCTGATACAGGCTCTCGAACTCCGTTCCATCATAGACTGCGCCGAAACCATCACGATAGGCGCGCTCAAACGCACCGAGTCGCGCGGCGCGCACTGGCGTTACGAGCATCAGGACCGCGACGACGAGAACTGGCTCAAACACACCTACGTCTACCACACGGAAGACGGACCCGAAGTCAAGTACGAGGACGTTGAAATCAAGGACTACAAGCCGAAGGCGCGGTCGTACTGAGCCAGTCAGTCGTCTTCACGCCACTCGGAAGAAACCTCCTCGTCCAGCTTAGAGACGATTCTATTCTGTGTTTCTCGGTCGATTTCGGAGAACTGTTTCTCAGCGCGTGGTGACATACTCCAGTTCCAGCTACTCGGCTTCGAGTTCATATCCGGAGTTCATTCTCAGCGGCTTATACATTTATCTGAAACACGTATCACACATGTCACTCTTTTCAGATGTTCTGCAGGTCATATCTTTCCTTCACCTCTTCGCTGTCAACGCCTTCACCCATCTCAAACTCCGCCTCGCTAACTGCCATGTCCTTCCAGAACCCCGCCCCCTCGGGATGTTTGACGGCTTCGCGCATAGCGTACCGTATGAACTCGCTCCTGCTGTTGAAGCCGCGCTCGCGCCACGTCTCGTCTACGACATCAAGAAACTGTTCTGAGATACGGAGGTTGATACGGTCTATCTCGGGGTCGTCAGCACCCTTCTCTTCCGTTTCGGACATACGAGCGTATGTACATAACACGTACACAAAAACCTATCCGTCCTCGCGCTCCGTCGCCCACTCCAGAAGCGGCTGTAGCCTCTCGCGTAGTTCGTGTCCGTCGTCCGCCGGAGCGACGACGGCAAGCCTCCGACAGAAACAATACGAAGCCGTCCTCGGTTGTAGTATGGAGATGGACAGCCTAAGCGAGACGCTCGGTTTCGTCGTCGGCGGCGCGGCTTTCCTGTTCTTCGCCTCAGCCGGAAGTATCGGCGCGGGAGTCGTCGCGGGCTTCTTAGCCTATCTTTTCGTCGACGAGTACGTCGGCGGGGACGACGAGACGACCGAAACAGACCAGACATGGGGAGACAGCACCGACGACACGTCGGCGGGGGTGTTGGCAGAAATCACGGTCGAAGGACCGGAGGGCGATGTGCTCGGCGTCGTTCCGGACAGCATGGAAGGCTTTAACGAGAGGTACTCAGTCCGCGCCACTACCCTCCATCCGGTTACGGTCGAACTCGAACCCACCAGAGAGTACGCGCCCGCGCAGTTCGTCCGTCGCGTCGCCGAGAAGGTCGGATACGGCGACTCGAAAGTCGTCAACCGTGTCGCGCCCGAACTTCCTGAGAGGGTGGAGACAGAGGTGAAAAGGCGCGTACGGACTGACCTCGACAGACGGATAAACGCCGACTCCGCGGCGGACTCACCTGTCGTCGGCTTCAGCGACGTACGCGCCGCCGCCGACTTCGACGGCTTCACGTACGAAGTCATGTACATGCCCGAGTACGTCAAGACTGACGACGGCTGAGACGTACGAGGCGGCTATCGACGCTCGAAAAGCACGTGCGGCTGCATCGACATCACGACTTCGCCGTCTTGGTTCAGAACCTCCTTTTCGTACCGTACGATACCCGTCGTTTCGTCGCGCGGCTTCTTCTCCGTCACTTCTGTGCGAACCGAGAGCGTGTCGCCCGGGTAGACGGGCGCGTGCCATCTCAGGTTGCCGACGCCGAGCGCGCCGGTCGACGCCCATTCGTCGAGATGGTGGTCTACGGTCATACGCATCACGACGGCGGCGGTAAACCATCCGCTCGCCACCAGACCGCCGAAGAAGCTCTCGAGTGCCGCCTCCTCGTCGACATGGAAAGGCTGAGGGTCGTACTTCTCGGCGAACTCAACCATCTCATCCTTCGTTACCGTGCGACCGCCGAACTCTACCGTGTCTCCGGGTTCTATGTCCTCGTAGTATGTCGTCATGCGCCAACGTTATGCGGACAGAGAACAAAAGCTTACGTATGGCA
>JAQZDD010000120.1 GCA_028751055.1 Euryarchaeota archaeon Ods04
CGCCGAATGGGACAACGCCGTGGGACGGACAGGTGCCGACGGCGCGACGCAGTGGAACTACAACGACCACGACGTGACGTGGAAAATCGGAAGCGAGCACTGTGCGTTCTACAAGAGAGACACAGGCTGCATGGACGACGTAGTCGCGCACTACTGAAAAGACGACGTAGAATCTCGTTTTACACAGCTTTGTACAGACTCGTTTTATAGATTCACGCAGATGACAGAGCTTCACGCAGATGACAGAACCTCACTCGGTCGGACCTACGAAGCTTCGCGCAGACGAGGGGCTACGAAGCTTCACGCAGAACGCAGACGTTCTACCACGAACTCCCTGTCGAGCGCGCCTAAGAGAGGTCCTAGCTTCGGACCTGAGTCCTGTCCCAAGAAGAGTCGGTAGCCGTCGCCGAAGAATCCGCCTACGTCCAAGTCGTGTTCGCGCGCAGTCTCGAAGACGGCGTTCTGTATCTCGTCGGGCGACGCACCCGACTCGACGACATCAGCGAGGTCTCCGAACGCGGCGCGTGTGTCTTCGTCGAACTCCGTGTCGGGTGCTTCGTCCAAGACGCGGACTGCGTACTGGTTGTCGTAGTCGAGTGCCCAGTTACGTGCGAGTTCGACACGGCGGAGTGCGTCCTGTTTCTGTGTCTCCGTAGCGTCTTCGGGGAGGTGCCCCGAGCGTCGGAGCGTGTTGAGACGCGCCTCGTCGTCCTCGGCGACGCCGACCATCGCGGCGAAGGTGTAGGGTGGTCGGACAGGTTCGTGACTCAGGTCGTCGGTGGGGGAGCGCAGGTCTTCGTAGACGCGTTCGGCGTAAAGCTTCTCTGTCGAGTCGGCGGCTTCCTCGCGTCCGTAGTATGCGTCCTCAACACGGTCGAAGTCGTTTACGAGATGGTGCACGTCGGCGAGCGAGAGGTCGCGCTGCTTCTTGGGGTCGAGCGCGAAGAAGTAACGCAGGACGGTCGGTTCGACGTACCGCAGTATGTCCGAGACTGTGTACACGTTACCCGCGCTTGCGGACATCTTGTCGCCGTCAACGAGGAAGAACTCGTAGACTAAGGGTTCCGGCGGCTTGATGTCGTAGACCTCCTCGGCTATCTCAACGCCGCTCTCCCACGAGCCTTCGGCGTGGTCTTTTCCGAAAGGCTCGAAGCCGACGTTTAGTATCATCCACTGCGCGGGCCACTCGAAACGCCAAGGCAGTTTACCTTCGCGGAAGGTCGCCGTGCCGCTGTGTCCGCAGCCTTCGATTGTCTCGCCGCCCAAGTCAGCCTCGTCACAGACGTAGTCGACCGTCTCGTCGTCAAGGTTGACCGCCGTAACGGTCGGCGTTATGCGTCCGCAGTCGTCGCAGATAGGCATGAAGGGCACGTAGTCGTCGCCCGCTGTGCGCTGGTGGCGAGCGATAACCTCGCGCGAAACATCAAGGTTCGAGAGCGCGGCGCGTATCGGTTCGTCGAAACGTCCGTCGTCGTATAGCTCGTCGTTCGAGACGAACTCGACGGGTACCTCCAGCTTTTCGGCGTCGTCACGTAGGAAAGACGCGAAGTGTTCCGCCCAAGAGCCTTCTCCGAAAGGCGAAGGAACGTCGACGTACGGCTTGCCAAGGTGTTCGCTCAGTTCGTCGCGTTCCTCGGCGTCGAGTTCGACGAGTTCGCCTTCGGGAGAGAGGACTGTATGCGGAACACGTCTGAGTGGGTCGCGGTCGTCGCTCGTGAAGACCTGTCTCGGTTCGCCGGAGACATCGTCACGTCTTTCGAGCGCGCGGACGACGAACGCGCCACGCAGAACTTCGTTGAAGTTGCCTACGTGAGGCACGCCCGAGGGCGAGACGCCGCCCTTTACGACGGGTGGACGCCCGCTTTCGGCGACACGGCGCGCCGCTTCGTCAGCCCAGAACTCGGAGGTGGAGTCGGGGGCGTCTTCCTCAGAACTCATCTAAGGCACCCTGCTCCACGTTTTCGTCCTCGGGGAGT
The DNA here is from genome assembly GCA_028751055.1 of Euryarchaeota archaeon Ods04. GTDB lineage: Archaea > Halobacteriota > Halobacteria > Halobacteriales > Halorutilaceae > Halorutilus. The sequence continues at coordinate 1,977 of JAQZDD010000120.1, forward strand.
ATCTCCGTCCCGTCGTGCTTTCCTTCTAAGACTGCGCGCTCTATGTCCTCGGGTTCGGTGCCGTCGAGTACGACGGTGCGTACGCCGCTTCTCTCGATTATCTTCGCCGCGAGAGCGTCCACAACCGAGTTGGTGCCGGCGTCCATCTGTGTCTGCATCACTATCTGGACGAGTTCGTCGGGCGTGAGCCTGTCGAGCTTCTCCGCATCTGCGTCGTCCGAAGGGTCGGCGGTGTAGACGCCGTCAACGCTCGTCGCGTAGACCAGAAGGTCGGCGTCCGTGTACTCGGAGAAGACCGCCGCGACGGCGTCGGTAGTCTGCCCGGGTGCGGTGCCACCCATGACCGGAACCTTGTCGTCGGCGAGCGCGTCCTCCGCCTCGCGGTACGACGTGGGCGGCTCCGGATACGCGGTTCCGCCAAGCGCGGCGATGAGTAGGCGCGCGTTTATCCGCGTCACGTCGATGCCCAAGTAGTCGCACATCGCGTCGTTCGAGCCGAGTTCGCGTGCGACACCGATGTAGTCGCGCGCAGTCTTTCCGCCGCCGGCGACGACCGTCACAGAACGTTCTTCGGAGTCGGCGATGTTTTCAACGGCACGCGCGAACCGTGAGACACGCTCCGCCGAGAGTTCGGGCACGAGAACCGAACCACCTACTGAGATTACGATATCCATGATTCTTGTCGGGGTTTCGGCAGGTTGTGACTTAACGGTTTTGAGAACAGGAGGAAGAGCGAGAAGAAAGAGACCGGTCAGTCGTTGTCGAACGTCGACGGAAGCGAAACCTGGTACCTGCCGTCTTCCTGTAGCGCGATTATCTTCTCGTCGCTGTCGTACAGGTTCATCAGGTTGAGTTCGTAGCTCCCGGGTTCGACGATACGTATCGTCTCGAACTGGTCCATGAGACGCCTGCGCGCCTCCTCGGGGCGGGCACGCCGGAACTTCCTGCCGCCGCTCGACGTGACCTGTCCGTCGGGTTCGTCCTGTGTTGTCGTACTTTCGTCCGTGTCGTTGAGCTTTCCGCCGAAAGACCTCTCGTACTCCGACTCCGCCTCGACGATGTCGTCGTCGGTGTACGCGTCGTCTTCCGCGCCGGCGTCGGCGTCGTCCATACGGTCGACTGTCGCCGTCGCGGTTTCACCCGACGAATGTTTGTCGGTCGTCTCCGCGGCTTCGGAGTGAGCATCATCTCCGTCCGGATGGTACGTCTGGTTCCGTGCGCGAGTCTGTGCCTCGGACTCGACAGCCCCGGAGTCGACGGACGCCGACGTAACTGCGCCTGCGTCTTCCGGTTCGGCAGACGCTGGTTCTCCGGTCATCTCCTCGGGCGATGCATCCTCCGTCATCTCCTTAGTCGTCGGTTCCTCTGTCACCTCCTTGACGTAGAAGAACTTGGTGGCTCCGCAGTCCGGACAGCCCTCAAAGACCTCGTCAGAGCCGTCGTCGAAGACCTCGCCGCACGAGACACATTCGTGAGGCATTATCTCTACCTCGCCGAGACCACGGCGGATATTAGTTCGCTGTCCTTGTGGAGCGTCTCTATCTGGTTCGCCGGACCTATGACGGTCATCTTCGACTCGTCGGCACCGAAAAGCTTGTCGAGTATGCCGGTCGTCGGCTTCTCCTTGGGATACGACTCTATCTCGATACCGGAGAATCCGTCGGGAGATATCTCAGCCATCGTGACCTCTATGAGCTTCGACTCCTCGTCGGGCGACAAGCCGGATTCGAGTATGACAACCTTTCCGTCGCGGACACCGTCGAGTATGAAGTGTATCTTCTCCATACTCGTCATCTCGTCCATCCTGCCCGCGCTTATCATATCTATCTGGACGCCGTCGTCAGGGTTCTCGTCTTCTTGTTCTATCTGTTCCGGCATGGTATCACCCGAACTTCTCCGCTATCTTCTCGTAGAGTTCGTCGACGTTTTCGCCCTCCTGTCCGCTCAGAGGTACGGTCTCGTGTTGCGGAAACGCCTGTTCGATACGCTGAGGTGAGGCTTCGTCCAGGTCGACCTTGTTGGCGATAATAAGGATAGGAAGGTCGCGCGACTCTATGATTCCCGTCAGCATCGTGTTGACCTGTGTGAACGGGTCAAGCGACGAGTCGAGGACGTATATGACGCCGTCGATGTCCTCCTTGAGCCAGTGCATCGCCTCGGCGACGCCTTCGGTCGCCTCACGCGAGCGTTCGACTGCGTCTTCCTTCTCCATCCCAAAGTCGGTGAACTCCTGGTAGTCGACCTTGGTGGTCACACCCGGAGTGTCGACGATGTCAAGCGTTACGGAGTTTCCGTTGCGCTCTATCGTCACGTCCTCCTTGCGGTGCGCGCGTCTAGTCTCGTGCGGAATCTGCGACTCGGCACCCATCGCTTCGCCCGTCCAGTCGCGCGCTATCCTGTTTGCGAGCGTCGTCTTTCCGGCGTTCGGCGGACCGTAGATACCGATCCGCGCCGTGCCTTGGTCAGCGAATATGCTGTTGACCGTGTCGGATATGCTACTTTTTATTTCGGCTATTATTCCCATTGTATCCCTGCCGTGGCTGTCCGGCGGTCTTACGTACACCAAACTCCGAAACGAGGAGTTATAAATCTGCGTCAGACGCCGGTCATACACCCCTTTGTTTCGAGTGGAG
>JAQZDD010000105.1 GCA_028751055.1 Euryarchaeota archaeon Ods04
CGCAGGTCGACGTCGCCGTTCATCTCGAACCTCAGGTCGTCTATCTCGATGTCCATCGCGGCGGCGTTCGCGGCGTATCCGACGCTAAGACACGACCCGAGAGCGGCAAGGAGGAGTTCGACGGCGTTGGGTGCCGTCCTCTCGCCGAGTATCTGCTCGGGTTCGTCGCCCTCGACGTGGAACTCACGCGTCTGAATCCTTTCGCCCGCTTGGTCGAACTCGTCTATCGACGTGACGCATTTCAGACCGTCCTTCCAGTCCGTCTCGGCGTAGAACCGGAACTGACCGAGATTCGCGTCCTCCGTCACGGCGTCTATCGTTTCTGTGAGCTTGTCTACGTCCACTCCGTTCTTTACTGACTTGCTTTTTGACATTGTTATCTCCTTCGGCGAACACCGTCCGGACATTCGACATCCGTCCATTCTATCCCCTGTCCGGACTTTGGGGGTTCGCCTCCCAAACAGGACATCCGTTTCGGCGAAGTATGTAGTTAATTGGTGGTGCCTGCCCAACAGACGGGCAGTTTGCAGCTGATGAGCAAAACCCACCTTCTGAGACGGCGATGCGGCAGTTACTTTACGGCACGTTCGAGTTCAAGCGGTCGCGCTTCGCTGTGATAGGTATCGTAAATTGATTCCGCCCACTCGCGTGCCTCCTCCGTGTCGGCTTCGATAATCGACCGTACGGCTCCGCTGTCCTGCTCGTAACAGCTGATGACGACCAAGTCACCGAGGATGCCGACGCCGTACGCCGGTAGCTCGTCGTGTTCCAGAACCGTGAAGCCTTCGTGTTCGATAATCTCCGAACACCAGTCGGGATACGTCGAGATGAAGTATGTATGACAGCTCTGTCTGTCGACAAGGGTCACTTCCGCACCTTCCTTCACGAGACCTTCGAGCGTGTCCATACACGGCTCCATCAGGGCGACTTCAGGTCCGATAAACCTGAACCCGTCCGTCTTCTGTAGGAGAGACTCGAACCGTCTCACGGGACGGTACGGGTAGTCGGGTTCGGCGACCGTCACAGACATCTCCGACCACGTCTCTGTCGTGAACTCCGCCACTTCGTCCGGAAGCCAGTACCAGACATCGCGGAGCTTTCTTTCGGTCTCCATCCGTTCGACGAGTCCATCGACCGCCGACGCGACGAACTCACCGAGACGCGTAGCTTCGTACCTACGTCCGTTTCTGTCTACCCACGACCTGTCCTCGAAGTCGCGTAACGTCCTTCTTATCGTCGACGACGACACACCGGTTGCGTCGATGAGTTCATTCCGGCTGTGCGGACTCTCCGAAACCGCTCCGAGCGCGGCGACACGGTGGCTCGACCGTGTGAGAAACGCGATGTCGTCGACAGCATTGTCTCCATGTTTGTCCGTCACTCCCCCCTCATCGGACAAATCCTTGTTGTTTCCGGCGGCTGAGTACGTGTTCATCGGTAGTAATACGCATACAGCCATAATAATCTTTGTATCGGAGATGAGACTGTGATGAGATATATCAACGTTCCGCTCAAGGGAAGAAAGCCTCGGCACGTGTGAAAGTCGACTACGGGCTGAGATGGGGACTTCAGCCTGTGGAGTTCTGTAGCCCGGGTAGTACGCGCAAGTCGTCGGCAATCAGAAAGGGAAGTCTACAGATTCGCTCTCAACACACCCCTAACTATATAAAACTTGGTCAGTAATCTTGACCGTGGTCATTATGACAGACCAAACTATCTCTGGTATCACACTCACCATCCCTCTCGGAGAAGAACGTGTCTTCCGCAACCAAGCAATGGACGACATCACAGAACTCCTGTACAGAAATCCGCACGAGGAGTTCGGCGTCCGCCAACTCCGTGAAGTCACAGGACACGGAGCAGGGACTGTAGACACAGCATTGACATCCTCCTCCGCGTTCACGCGGAGGAATCCCACTTTGGGATATTAAGGTTTGCAGTCCACCTGTTCTTGTGGCTGTATTCCAGCCGTAGCATTGAATAGATAGACTTCGGGCTGTGCCAAACAGCCGTTACTCATATCCTCCATAGGAGGACTCTGAGTTATCTTTCTGCGTATATTCACCGCACCGTTAACGTCGGCGTTCATCACCGTATCACACGAACTACAGACGTACAATCCACGCTCTACACGGTTATCGCCGTCTATCTTCCCACAGACACAACACGTCTTCGACGTGTTCTCCTCGTCCACACGCTCTACTAAGACACCATATTCTTCAGCTTTGTACTCAAGCAGACGGGTGAAACGGTCGAACTCCCATCCATGCAACTTCTTGTTACCCGACTTACCCCAGTTACGACTCTCTCCATCTTCATCTTCTCGTATATCGCTCAAGTCGCCTACTGCGATAGTTCCCACACATTTCTCAACACACCGTTCTACGATGTGCCGAGTGAGTGTATGCAAGAAATGGTCTTTCCGGCGAGAGAGCTTACGACGTGCGTGTAACGCCCCCTCCGAAGGTCCGTCTTCTCCTTCTGTCGGGTATTCTTCCCGCGTAAAGTAATGTTTGTCCTGCTTGAGCCGATTACCGGGGTAGAGTTCGGTGTCACCGTCCTCGTAGGCTATAGCGACGTAGTTCTTTATACCGAGGTCGATACCCGCTACGTCTTCGCCAGGTGATTCTTCAACAGGTATCTCTTTCTTACAGACGATGTGTACTTCCCATCTGTCTCCGTCCCACACTGCCCGTACCTGTTGGACGTTCTCTACCTCTACGTCCGGACGAGTCTCGTACTCTACGAGGATATAGTCATCACGAGTTTCTTTTAGGTTCCAGCCTTTCGACAGGCGTAGCCGGTTGTACTCGTCGTCGTGCTTGATACCGCTTTTTTTCCACGTTATGGTAGAGCGCGGATGTTGGTCACCACGTTTACGATAGCCGGGTGGGTTGTTGCTGTCGTCGGAGTTGTACCAGCCGTTGAACGCCTCAGAAAGTTCTTCTAGAACTCTCTGACTGGACTGTGAATGTAAGTCCTTGTAGCGTTCGTGGTCTTTTAGCTCCGACTTGAGTTCGGTTTCTTCGGGTATTTCACCGTCTTCGTCCCACCGTTGTTGGATGTAGTGGCGACCGACGTTCCAGAGTTTCGAGGCTGAAAACCCGCACTTGTCAAGGTCTTCTTTGACCTGACTATGGTTGGTTATTTTACCGACGTAAGTGCGGGTCGTTTCCAGCACATAATCAGTTATGTGGTATTATATATTAAAAGAAACGAATATCCTGATTAGTCTATGTTGTCGGTTGGTTGAGTAGTTCGACGAATTCATCCTGACCCTAAAGGGTCAGGTATTCTCCTGTACTTTGTATAATCGCTCCCGCACCTACTACAGGGAAGGTGTGGGGTCAGAAAGCACCGCCGAACTAATGGTAGAGCTTGCCGAGCAGATACCACGTTCTACAGCTGGCAGGTGAAAGCCACGAGTGCATCTGTAACACCGCCTGACACACCGTTTCTATCCGAGGAACTCGAATCTCGGAGCGAGAATTTCTAATGGTGGAAAGGAAGCCTCGGCACTCATAGGGTTCGTCATCCGCCCGCTTCGGGGCGTCGGAGGGTGTGCCTCGTCATCGGCGGGCGTTCTACGCAGCGGTCGCAGACAAGTCTAACGATGAACGAACAGCCAGACGACTTTTGTCGCGCCGCTCCGTTTGCAAGCCATGACACGCAAGGTACTCGTAGCTACGGACGGCTCGTCGTACGCCGAGAAGGCTCTAAGGTTCGCGCTCGACGAGTTTCCTGACGCCGAGACCACCGTCGTGCACGTCGTCGACTCAGGGCAGTTCTCCGACGAAATCCCTCTCGACCCTACCTCCGACGAACGTATGTCGCACGTCTCTAACATGCTCGCCGACGCCGAGGAGTTCGCGGAGGAGCGCGGCAGTGAGGTCGAGACGGTCTGCAGGATAGGCGAACCGTCGAAGGAGATAGTCGCGCACGTCAAGGAGGAGGGCTTCGACCACGTCGTCGTCGGAAGCCGGGGGAAGACGGGTGTCCGGCGTATGCTTCTCGGTAGCGTCGCCGAGGGCGTCGTACGTAACTCTCCCGTTCCCGTGACGGTCGTGCGCTGAAACTCGGTTCAGCTTATACCCGACTCGGCGGGCGGGCGCAGAGCGAGCGCGGCGAATCCAGCGACGACCGCGACGGTGCCGCCTATGAGGAACGTCTCGTTCCATCCCATCGTAGCTATCAGGAAGCCCGCGACCGTGCCCGCGAAGATACCGCCGCCTATCTTCGCTGTGTAGAGCACGGCGTAGTTGCTGGAGTTGTACTTCGCGCCGTAGTAGTCGGAGAGTATGCTCGGGAAGAAGACGTAGAGGGGTGCCGAGAAGAACATCGCTGCTATGACCATGAGCACGAACAGGTACCGGTGTCCGCCAACGCCGGCGTAGACGAGCACGAACCTGAAGATGCCAGCGAGGACGAACGAGACAGCCATGACACGTTTCCTGTCGAAATGGTCGTACACCTCGCCGAGAACGATACGTGAGACGCCGCTTGCGAGCGGCAGGAGCGTCGCGGAGAGCGTGGCAATGATGGCGGCGAAGCCGAAGTGCTCTGCGTAGCCGACGATGTTGGCTATGAGCAGGAGGTCGGCACCCGCCATAGCGACGAACATAGCGTACATGAGCCAGAACTGCCACGTCTTGAGTATCTCCTTCGTCGTGTACGCCTTGCCGCGGAGCGACCTCGCAAGCTCGGCACCGCGGCTTTTGGCGTCTTCGTCTTTCCCGTCTACGTCTCCATCTTCGCGTGAAAGCCAGTTATCGGGAGGGTCGCGGAGCAGGTACGAGCCGACGACCAGCACGACCAGCATTCCGATGCCGATGTTACGCAGAACCGCTCCGTAGGCTTCGGGTGCGGCGTTCGCGCGGACGTACGGCACGACCAAGACGCTCCCTGCGGCGAAAGCCATCGTGCCGATGCCCGTCGTGAGACCTGCTCTGTCGGGAAACCATTTGACGGCAGTGTTGACCGCGACGGTGTAGACGATTCCGACGCCGACCGCACCGAGAGAGTAGAGGACGTAAAGCTGCCATAGCTCTGTCGCGTACGCGAGACCGATGTAGCCGAAGCCGGCGAGAAGCCCTGC
>JAQZDD010000340.1 GCA_028751055.1 Euryarchaeota archaeon Ods04
CTCGACGACGGCACGTTCGTCAGCGCACGTTTCGTCGCCGAGCGCGCCTCTCGCCGCCTTCTTGCCCCATTCGACGCCCGGCTGGTCGAACGGGTTGACGCCCGCGAGCCTTCCCGCGATGACCGTCGCAATCTCGTACGTGTAGAGGAGTTCGCCGACCTCGTCGGGTGTCACGCCGTCGAGTTCGACACGAACGTTCGGAACGTCCTCGCGCACGAGCGACGCCTGTGTCGCGTCCATCTCTGCGTCGCGTAGCTCGTCGAGCGTCACGCCGTCTAAGTAGCTGTCGGTGCCTTCCACGACAAGGTCGGTTTCGGAGTCGCCGGGGTCGACGAACGTGACGAGTTTGTCACGCGGACCGTCGACGAGCAACTGCAGAAGGGAGTGTTGGTCGGTCGCGCCGACGGCACGTACGGGAGTCTGTCCTCCGCCGTTCTTGCCGAGCGACTCCGCCCATATCTGCGCGTACCACTCGGCGAAGGTTTCGAGGCGTTCTGCGTACGGCATCATGACCGAGGCGCGCACGAAACGTTCGCCCAAGAGGTGGCTCACCGCACCGAGCGCGCGCCCTCTGTTATCGAGAACTCCGCCGTCAGTCGGCTCTGCGCGCTCTCCGCCCTCCAGAAGCTTCTCGACGTCGACTCCAGCGAAAGCCGCGGGCAGGAGACCGACGACCGACAGCGCGGAGTAACGTCCCGGAACGTCGGGGAAGTCGAAGACAGCGCGCGCTTCACCCGTCTCGTCAGCGTCGGCGAGCGCGCTTTCCGCACCCGTCGTGACGACGATATGTTCGGAGGGTTCACAGCCATCGGATTCGAGCGCGTCACGTACGACCGCGTAGTTCGCCAGCGTCTCCGCGGTGCGTCCGCTCTTAGAGACGACGCTGAAGACGGTTTCGTCAAGGTTCAGGTCGTCGAGAGTACGCGCGAGATGTTCAGGGTCAACGTTGTCCAAGAAACGGACGGAGTCCGAGTTTTCGGGCGCGAGAGCGTCGACGAGCGTCGCACCGCCGAGCGCGCTCCCTCCGATACCGATGTTTACGAAGGCGTCGAACTCGTCGGAGAGGCGCGCGCCTGCGTCGGCTATGTGCGCGCCGTCTGTGCGGCGCGGAAGACCCGCTACGTTGTCGGGTACTTCGACATCGCCCGCGCCGCTCTCCTCGATTTCGGCGCGTCCCAAGCCGTCTTCGACACGTTCGCTCAGGGCGTTCGACAGGTCTACTCTCACGGCTAGTCCCCTGCGCGCCGTGCTACCGCCGCGAGGTCGCTCACTACCGCGCTCGCCGTTTCGCTGCTTCCCGCGCCGTGCCCCGTTACCGTCACCTCGCCCGCTAAGTCAGCGTCGAACGAGACGACGTTGAGCGTGCCGCCCACGTCGAGAGCGTGTCCCTGCGGAACGAGACGCGGCGCGACGCTGAGAGCGTCCTCCGAAACTTCGCCTATAAGCTTCACGACGTGCCCCGACTCACGCGCAAGGCGCAGTGCGTCGGGCGTGACCTCCGTGATTCCGGTCACGTCGACGTCGTCAAGCGTCTTTTCACAGTCGAAGAGGACGTTCGAGAGTATGACGCATTTTAGTGCCGTGTCGATGCCTTCGACGTCGAACGTCGGGTCGGATTCGGCGATACCCATGTCCTGCGCCTCGCTCAGGACGTGTTCGTAGGTCAGTCCTTCTTCGAGCATACGCGTCAGGATGAAGTTGCACGTTCCGTTGAGGATACCGCGAGCGCCCGAAACCTCGTCGCCCGCAAGCGACTCACGTACGGTGTTTATCGTCGGAATCGCTCCGCCGACCGTGCCCTCCATACGTACCTCGACGCCTGCCTCCTTCGCCGCCGACATGACTTCGCCGTAACGCATCGCAAGCGGTCCTTTGTTCGAGGTCACGACGTGCGCACCGTTCTCCATCGCCGTAACCATGTATCCGAACGCGGGTTCTGCGTCACCGAGCGTCGTCGGACTCGTCTCAACGAGA
>JAQZDD010000271.1 GCA_028751055.1 Euryarchaeota archaeon Ods04
CGGTGTAGTCGAGGCGGAGGACACACTCCCCGAGACGGCGTACGTCAAGCTAATCTGGGTGCTCGCAAACACCGACGACGTGGAGGAGGCACGCGAAGCCATGCGCGACGACCTCGCGGGCGAAGTTACTGAGAGTTCGCGTCCATGGACCTGAACGTACGCGACGCCCGACAAGACGACCTGAACGAAGTCTCGGGATTTGCGACGAAGACGTGGGACGGCTGGGACTACGTCCCCAATGTCTGGGACGACTGGCTCGACGAGGGCGTGACGCTCGTTGCTGAAACTGAGGACGAGGTCGTCGGTGTCGTACATGGCGTGACGGGCGGAACTGACGACGAGGAGGCTTGGTTAGAGGGTATGCGTGTCGACGAGGAGCACAGACGCGAGGGCGTAGCGTCGGTACTCACAGAAACAGCACTCGAACGTCTCGCCGGAGAGGGCGCGACTGTCGCGCGCTGCATGGCTTTCGACGGCAACGACGCCGCGCTCGCGCTACTCGACGAACTCGGCTTCGAGCGTGCCACGACGCTCAGACACGGACGCGGCTTCGGCTTTCCGTACGGTAGCATGATAGAGGAGGCTAACTACGACGAGTCGCTCGAAGTTCTGCGCGACTCCGACGCATTCGACGCCGTCAGCGGTCTGTACGCCACGAAAGACTGGCGCGTCTGGTCTGTCCCCGAGAAGGTCGACGACTACGCCGGCGACGTTCTCGGATTCGTCGAGGACGACGACGTGCGTGCCGTCGCGCTCTGTGACGGCGTGCGTGTCAACGAGACGGGCGAGGAGAAACGTACAGAACTCGTCTTAGGTCTCGTCTGGGTAGAGCCACGTTACGCGTCGCAGTTCGCGCTCGACGTGCGCGGCGAGGCGAGGGAACGCAACATCAACGACGCTCTCGTCTTCCTGCCCGACGACGACGAAACCGTCAGCGCGTTCGACCAAGCCGGATACGAGTTCGACAGGTACGACCACATATATGAAAGAAGGATTATAGACGGATGAGAGGTGACACGAAGTGGAACAGGGAAATAAGAGAGACGGCATCATAAGGTAAGATAAGAGATTAGTATGAACACCGAACAGAGACACAGTCTGATAACACGTAATGCCGAGGAGGTAGTGACCGACGAAGAGGTAAGGGAGATAGCCGAGGATACCGAGGGCAAGCGTGCCTACGTCGGCTACGAGCCGAGCGGTGTGCTCCATATCGGGCACATGCTGACGGCGAACAAACTAATCGATTTGCAGGACGCCGGCATGGATGTCGTCGTCCTCTTAGCCGACGTGCACGCCTTCCTCAACGAGAAGGGGACTTTCGACGAGATACAGGAGACGGCGGACCGGATGAAAGAGCAGTTCGTGGCGTTCGGGCTTGATGAGGAGAAGACCGAGTTCGTTCTCGGAAGCGATTTCCAGTTGGACGAGGAGTACACCCTCGACGTACATTCGCTCGCCGTCCGTGTCACGCTCAACCGCGCGCGGAGGAGCATGTCGGAGGTGGCACGCGAAGAGGAGAACCCAAAGGTGAGTCAGATGTGGTACCCGCTCATGCAGGCTGTCGACATAGCACGCCTTGACGTTGACCTTGCCGTAGGCGGAATAGACCAGCGTAAGATACATATGCTCGCACGCGACCACCTGCCCGACATCGGCTACGACGCGCCGACCGCGCTTCACACGCCCATACTGACATCTCTCGAAGGCGGCGGCGAGAAGATGTCTTCGAGCGAGGGCGACCCGATAGCGATGGACGACACACGCGAGGAGATTGAGGACAAGATTCTGGGCGCGTACTGCCCGCCGCACCTTGAAGACAATCCTGTCGCAGAGATTTACAGGTACCACGTCTTCCCGCGTTTCGAGACTGTCGTCGTGGAGCGTCCCGAGAAGTACGGCGGCGACCTAGAGTACACGTCGTACGACGACTTTGCCGACGACATAGAGAGCGGAGAACTCCACCCTCAGGACGCTAAGGAAGGACTCGTCGGCTACGTCGACCAACTCGTCGAACCGGGACGGAAGAAGCTTTAGCTCTGCCGTCGCTCGTCGCTGCCCGAGAGAGCGCGCTCCAGATACGTGTCGCTGAGTTCCTTGACGACCGGATGCTCGGCGTCGTATGCGCGACCGTCTACGCTCTCGACTGCGCGTACTCCCCAAGTCGTGTTAGTCAGAAAGACGGCGTCGGAGTCTTCGAGCGAGATTTCGCCGACACGCGTCTCGTATCCCATACCGTCGGCGACTTCGAGGACTACCTCGCGCGTAACACCTTCGCGTATCCTCCCGCCAGCGTCGGGCGTCTCGATGCGTCCGTCGCGCACGGCGAAGACGTTCGAGACGGCACCCGAACCGACGCTTCCGTCGGCGAGCATGAGTGCTTCGTCCGCCTCCGCGGTCGTCTCTCCCTTAGCCATGACGTTCGGCAGGTAGCACGCCGTCTTGTGGCGTGCCAAGACGCCGACAGGGCGCGGTTCGCTCGTCGTCTCGACGGTTGCGGGCGGATAGACACGACGCCGCAACGGCTTGGCGTGCACGACGACCGTCGGCGTCTCCTCGGTCGGCGCGAGCAAGCCGTC
>JAQZDD010000166.1 GCA_028751055.1 Euryarchaeota archaeon Ods04
AAGCCCACAATCCTTAATTCGAGTTACTTCGTAAGGATGCCATGACCGAGATAGTCAGGGACGAACGTCACAGCGACGGCGCGCCGACGATAGACGGCACCGGTATACGTGTCGTCAACGTGGCATGCGCCTACGAACACAACGGCTACTCTCCGGACGAGATAGTCGAGTTCTATCCCGCTCTTTCGCTTGAGGATGTCCATACGGCACTCGCGTACTACTACGCCCATCTGGACGAGTTTCGCGGGCACGAAGCCGAAGTTAAGGCATGATATACTGCGACGAAAACGTCTGGATGCCGGTCGCCGAGGGTCTTCGACGGAGAGGCTGGGATGTCACGACAGCTAATGAAGAGGATACATTAGGATACACAGACCGTGAGCATCTCGATTACGCCGAAGAGCGTGGCTGGACGATATTAACCTTCGACGATGATTTCCTGTCGATGGTTGAGAAGGAAGATGTAGAACATGCGGGCATAATCTATATCTCTCAACACGGAAAGGACGTGGGTGAACTGATAAGACGGGTTGACACAGTCCTCGAAAAGACGGATGGTCTGTCCGAAGAGGTCGTTTATGCTTAGCAGTTTATATTGCCGATATCAAAAGTCGGCGCACGCACAGATGGTGCGTCTCTGAGCCGTCGAACGGTAGCGACAGGCTTTCTTATGCCGACGAACAATAGAGGAGCATGGTAGAGCTAACCCGGCGGAGGCTCGCGTTCGCCGTCGTCGCCGTCGTCGCGCTCGTCTCGCTTCCGTCTTTCGTGGAGCATGTCATGTACTTCGTCTCGGGTCAGGTCGACGCGGCGATAATACAGGGTCGGTGGGACATCGTCGCTCTCAACGTCGTCGTCTTCCTTCTCGTGGTTCTTCCCCTCGTCTTCGGAATGCGGTGGCGTGTCGACTGGCGTTCCGGCTCGATGGGTGTCTACGCCGCCTTCATCGTCTCGCTCTTCGTCGAGATGTATGGTGTTCCGCTTACCGTCTACCTTACATCGCCCGCTCTCACCGTCGGCGCGTCGACACCTCCGCAACAGGTGCTTCTGGAGTTCACGGTGCTCGGACAGGGCTTCTCAATGACGTTCTGGAAGCTCGTCGGCGCGGGCATAACGGTCGCCGGTTTGCTCATCGTCGCCGTCGGCTGGGTAACGATATACAGCTCAGACGAGGAGGTTGTCTCGTCGGGCATCTACGCCTACTCGCGCCATCCGCAGTACGTCGGCATCTTCCTCGTTGTATTCGGCTGGTTCGTCCATTGGCCCTCGCTCCTGACGCTCGCGCTCCTTCCCGTCCTCGCCTACTTCTACTACAGGCTCGCTATCGCCGAGGAGCGCGAGGTACGCGACGAACTTGGTGAGGCGTATGACGAGTACGCAGAGACGACGCCAAGATTTGTCTGACCGTCCGCTCTTCCGACAAACGTTTTCCGTCGGCGCGGCTAACGTTCTTGCATGACCACGGACGAGGAGACACAGGCTATGAGCCGTCTTCTGATGCGCGGCGCGAAGATGCTCCAGAAGGGATGCGAAGACTGCGGCAACCCGCTGTTCAGGTATCAGGGTGAGGTCGTCTGTCCCGTCTGCAGGGAGAGGGCGGACGCTACGGCAGCGCGGGAGCCGAAAGAAACGGATGACGAAAAAGCGGAAGCTGTGGAGACGGGGGAGGAGAAACGGCGGGAGGACAAGGAGGCGGCTGAGAGCGGCGAAACTTCGGGTACGCGTGGGCGGAGAGATAAGCGCGGCGAAACTGAAGTCAGCAAGGAACAGACAACGGCAGGCGACGAATGGCGCGAAGAGACCGCTGAGAACCTCCGGAAGCTGGCACGTCGCCTTTCATCGGAAGCCGCCGACGAAGACGACCTTTCGAGGCTCAACGGAAAGCTCGATACGGTAGAAAGGACGGTAGAACTCGTCGAGAGGCTCGAAGAAAGATAGAGCTATCCGTCGTACTCGCTCGCCACGACCTCACGTATACGCCGCGCCGTCTTCTCACCGACACCCTCCGCCTCCTGTAACTCCTCCGTGGACGCCGTCATCACGGACTCGACGCTCCCGAACTCCTCTAAGAGAGCGCGTGCTGTCACAGGTCCCACGTCAGCGATGCTCGAAACGACGTACTCCTGTTGCTCCTTCAGCGTCGCGCTCGACTTCTCGCCGTGGACGCGCACCTCGCGGTCGCTCTCCTCCTGCTCGCGTTTCGCAACCACTCCGAGCGTCTCGGCGGTCTCTTCTTGGTCGGCGGTGAACAGAACAGGGACGCCGTAATCCACCACCACGGAAGCGAGCGCGCCGCGTACGGCGTTCGGATGCACACCCGTCGCGTATAGCTGTTTACGTTCGCCTTCCAAGACGAGAAGCGGACGTGCGTACGACGAAGAAAGGTCGCCCATCTGGTCGAACAGCGACCTGCCGCCCGTGAGCGTGTCCAAGAAGTCGTCTACGGACTTGCGTTCGACTGCGACACGGTCGCTCAGTACGTAGTCGCCGACTTCGAGTGTTTCGAGTTCGACGCTGATACCCTCGGACGAGTCGAGTTTGCGGACGACCTTCGACTTGGTTTCGCGCTGGTCGGCGACGACGGTGGTCGCTTCGCTGTCCTCGCTTACTTCCTTCGTGTTGTCGTCTTCTTCCTCGGCGTCCCCGTCAAACTCGCCGAGAGAACGCTGTGAGTCGTCCAACTCGTCGTTTATCTCGTTCTCGACGCCCTTCAACTCGTTTATCTCGCGCTCCATTCTGTCCTCCTTGCGGCGCGCCGACCAGAAGTACGCCTCGTCGCGTGTGTCCTTCGCTATGAGGACGACGACACGTCCCGCGCGTTTTCTGCCCGTCCTGCCTCGGCGTTGTATAGCGCGTATCTCCGAAGGCACAGGCTCATAGAAGACGACCAAGTCCACCTCAGGTATGTCGAGACCTTCCTCCGCGACAGAGGTTGCGACTAAGACGTTGTGTTCGCCTTCGCGGAAGGAGTCGAGAACCTCGCCCTGCTGTTTCTGCGTCAGACCCTCGTCGCCGTCTTTGTTTGTCTGCCCCACGAAACGTACGGGACGCGCGTTACCCGTGTCGAGGAAGTCGACGAGCGTGGTCGCCGTGTCGCGGTACTCCGTGAAGACGATGACGCGCGGTTCTTCGCCCGACGAAAGTTCGTCGAAGACGAGCGAACGCAGAACGTCCATCTTGGGATGCACGCCCTCGTACTCCTCGGCGATACGGCGTGCCTTCTGTACGGCGGCTTCGCCCATGAGACGTTTCACCGCCTTGCTGCCGCCCGACGAACGCGCCTCGTTCTCTAACTTCTCGAAGTACGATATGAGCGTCTCGACGCCCTGTGTCTCGATTATTTCGACGGCGTGCCTCAGCTTCATCACCTCGGCGTGTACGGACATCGCTGTGTAGCCTGCCGACTCACCGTCGTTCATCATCTCCTGTATACCGCCGCGTGCCTTCAGGAGCTTTTTCATCCGCATGTCGGGCTTTGCCTCGTCAACCGCACCCAGCCTCTGGAGACGTTCCATACGGTCTTTGACGACCTTGTTGAGAAGGTCGCGCACCTCGATAACGTCGTCGGGCACGTCGACCTCCTTCCAGTCTACATCCGTGTCATGGG